>NZ_JBHMDN010000048.1:26173-188900 GCF_042431195.1 Cohnella cellulosilytica | reverse complement strand
CACCTACCGCCTGCTTTTTCTCCCAATTTACTTTGCTGCGGGCCTGTTGTCCATCCTTATTTTCTTAAATCCCTGTTTATGGTAGCGTTGTGGGTCAAGCATAGCCTGGAGAATGCCTCATACGCTCCTGAAATCACCCTATCACGGGTTTACCTATTCAGGTTTCAGGAGCGTATAGCATCGGAAGGAGGTACATCCCCCTTGCACCTTGTTCATCGATGATCTTTCAGAGCAGCTTGATTCCCTTAGAGAACAGCCCCGGTTTTACGTGGATTTGCGCCTCTCTCTATTCCAGCGCCTTGATGACCGTGTCGATTCCGTACGCTTGACCGATCGGACCGATGCCCAGGGCAAGCTCGCCGTTAAACGGATAGACCTGATTGTTCTTGACCGCCTTCAAGCCTTTCCATACCTCGCTGTCCTGCCATTCGTCCGTAAGCGCCGCCAGCGACGTATCCGTCAGGTTAAAATAACCGAGGAAGAGATGATCGGGATTGATCACGGTCAAGCCCTCCAACGAAATCTGCGTAGGCCCGCCCATCTCTTTCACCGCGTCCGGAGGCGTAAGACCCAGACCGTCGTAATACTGCGGGATCGAACCGTAGCTCATGGCATACACGGCGTTCTCCCGGACCTGGACCAGCATGACCGTTTCGTCGCTGCGACCGGCCAGCTTCTCCTTGCCTTCGCTTTGCTTCGTACGGAAGTCGTTGATCAGCTGCTGCGCGCGCTCCTCTTGACCGAGTACGCCGCCCATATAAGTCAGAAGCTCGGTCCAATCATTCCGTACGTTGATTTTCTCCTCATCGTACCAAGCGGTCGGAGCGATCTGTTCCAGCTGCTGCCTGATCTCCTTGTTGGAGACGCTGCCCGCAATAATGACATCCGGCTGGAAGGCCAGCATCGCTTCAAGATTGACCTGCGTGTTCTCGCCGACAATCTTCAGATCGTCGAATTTATCGGCATATTCCTTGTAAATGTCGGACTCCAGCGACGAGTTGGCCGCGGAGAAAGGCAGCGTTATCCCCGCCTCCGACAGATCGAACGGAAGCAGCAGCTCCAGCAGCATCCAGTTCGCCAATCCCACCTTCAGCGGTTTCTTCTCAAGCGTTACCTTGCCAAAAGCGCCATCTATGTCGCGCGGGAAGCTCGCTGTCGCTTCCCCGCTTTGCTCGGGCAGCGCGGATTCGCTCGGTTGCGCGCTTGGCGCCGACTCGCTCGGCTGCGCGGCGCTTGCTCCCGTCTCCGGGCTTCCGCTTGAATTGTCGGAATTCGATCCGCACGCCGCCAACAGCAAAATCAATACGATGAGAACGATGCCCATCCCGTTTTTCTTCATGTTCTTATTCATCCTGTTCCCCTGTCTTTGTGACGATTTTATCGATAACGATTCTCATTATCGATTCAATTGTAGAGGATGGGAGGAGCAAAGGGAATGGCATATTCCTTGTGATTCTAATGTCATATGTCCTGTTCGTTCGCGGCCAGCCGCCTCTATCCGGACGAGCTTAGCGCGCTGGATTTGAATTCGCTAGGCGCCACGCCCATATGCTTTTTGAACATTTTGCTGAACTGGTAAGGATCCGCGTAACCTACGCTTCTTCCAATCTCGCGAATGGAGGCGTTCGTCGTCAGCAGCAGCTTCTCCGCAAACTTCATCCGGTAGTTGATCAGGTAGTTAATCGGGCTGATTCCCATATCCTTGTAGAAAATTTCCGCAAAATATTTGGGCGACAGCTGATAACGGCTGGCCAGACTGAACAACGAATGCGGCTCCTGAAAATGCAAATGAAGATACGCCACGCTGTCCTCGACAATCGTCCGATGCTCGCTGGTCCGCAGGCTTCTGGCGGCTGCGAACATTTTTCCCAACAGATCGTAGACCAGCACTTTCACTTGGAATCCGGACGGAATATCGCCGCGATGCGAGATGTTGTTCATTTTGTCCAGGGTGGAGAAAATCTGCGGATTAAAGCCGATCTCCAGCTCGTAGTGCTTATACATGCAATTGTCCTTGTGGCTTTCCCTCGCCTCCGGCAAATACAGCACCCGGTAACATTCGAATTCCTCGTCGCCGGTATTCCAGGCTTTCAGCCGCATGCCCGCATTGCTGTGAATCACCTTTCCGGGCAGCAGCTCGTAGGCATGCTGATTCAGACGAAGCTCCCCGCTGCCTCGCACCGTAAAGGTAAAGGAAGGGCACGTCGTCTCGTACGATGTCGAAAGCTCGCGCGGACCTTTGATAATTCGAACGACCGATTTCACGCTGAAGCTGTTGCCCATCCATTGCTCCGTGAGCACGTTCAAATCCACTTCCATGTATGCGACACCGCCTAACCTTTCGGAAAATATCGCGTTAACGTACTTTGATGATAATAATTTTCAATAGCGATGTAAAGAAAGAAACGTCCTGTCCCTGCCCTTTCCTCCACTGCCTTAATAGACCAAAACTCGCGCGTCCAGAATGGATTTGTTTTGCACCGGATTCCCCACCAGATACAGCTTGCGCAAATGGGTCAGCCCCTTCAAAGGCTCCACGTCGGAAATGGCGTTGTTCTCCAAATGAAGCGACTCGATTGTCCGCCAATTTCTCATAAACGCCAACGATTGAAGCGACTCGTCCTGCACCGTAAAAGAACGCAAGCCCGTCAAGCCCGCAAAATAAGGCATAAGCTCGTCGATATCATTCAGCCATTCGCCTTCGTCGACCTGGAATGACACTTTACTCAAAGTCAGATTTTCCAGCGTATCGTTCTTAAGCGGGTCGGCGCTCCCAAGCTGGAACCGACACTCCCGACAGCTTAACGTTCCGACGTGCCGCAGACGGAATAATTCGCTCGTCTCGCCGAGCAATGCCGTCTCGCTTAAATTCAAGACGCGCAGATTGGGCAGATGGTCCAGCGCTTGAATGTCCGTGAACTCCCCGTACTCCCTTGCGTCCAGCCTCTCCAGCTGGGGATGCTTCAATAACTCGGCCCCGTTCAAATCGCTGCCGCTGATGTACACGATCAAAGATTTTAAAGCAGGCGCCTGCAATTGGGAGAAGAAGCGGCCGGATAGCTCCGCTTTCTCCAAATGAGGCAAGGTTAACGCCGTCTCGGGTCCGTAATAGCCGGAGAGCGACAGCTCGGTTAGAGAGGATAAGCTGTTGACCGGCTCGACGGATCTGAGCTTGTTTACGCTGGACAGACGAAGCTTCGTCAACGACTTTTTGCCTTTCAGCTGCTCCAGGTTCGGGATATCGGCCATCTCAATGTCGAGCGATTGCAGGGTCGGCATATTTGGGACAAAATCGAGCGTTTTTAAGTTTTTGACAAACGAAAGTTTCAGCTCCTGCAGCTGACTCAGCGAATAAAGCGCGCTGAAATCGGTCGCTTCGCTGTAGTTTATGGCCAACGAATGGAGATCCGTTAACGCTGACAGCCACTTCAGGTCATTGATGTAGGTTAGCGACAACGACTTTAGATGCAGCTGACTCAGCAGGTGATAATCTGTAACCGATTCGTCGACATAGGTAATTTCCAACGCTTGCAGGTTCGGAAAATCCAATAATAAAGCCAATTCCGCATTGCTTCGAATTTGGGTCGAGAGCTTCACGATTTTCGCTTTATCCTCGAAATAGTCGGCGAACAAGCGGAACGATTCGTTAAAGGCGCCCGTATAGCTTTTTAAGCCGTGCATATGTTCAAAGCTGATGGATTGACCCTGCCCGATTTCGTATTCGTTCATGAGATTCAGCTCGGCCAGTCCGCTGAAAGCCTCAAAATCCTTCTGCTCGATTTCCTGCGTGTTTAATAGCTTGTCGGCGACCGTGTAGTCGAACATTTCGGGCTGCTCTGTCGTAAACGGGTCGTCGAAGCTGTAAGTAAAGCGCCACTCGTTGTCCTCGTAATCGGCGGCCAAATAGCGGATGCTTGCGATTTCCTCTCCCGTGGGCATCGCCGTTCCTTTGTTGAAAATATCCTTCAGGAAAAACAGCAGCACCTCGCTCTCCGGCACGGTTCGGGCAGGCGTCCGGGCATAGTTGTCGTCGGAGCGGCCGGGCTGCTGGAGCAAGAAAAAGAAATACGCCAAGACCAGCCCGAGAAGCACGACCGGCACGATCAGCAGCGCCTTCGCATTCCCTTTGGGCTGTGCGGCGGGGGCCGGAGCTGGAGCAGGAGACGTCCCGTAATAATGGTTGATCGTTTGTTCGACGAAGTAGACGTTATTTTCCTTTAGCAGCAATTCCGTCTTGCAGTAAGGGCATTTCAAGATTTGCCCTTCTTTATATTCAATTTGCCCGTTGCAACTGGGACAATTTAAGCGAATCAATTCCATTAGGCACCTCGTTAACGATCGATGTTCAGATTTAAGAACCGCCTCAAGCCTCGAAGCGTTCTTACTGATCATATCATTCCAAAGGCCCTCCTACATGATCGAATCTTCACCCTGTCGATAGGCCTATGGACGCGGAATAAGCCGGGATCATGGGCCAGAGGGCGGCCCCCTGCATGACCGTGCCGGTTTTCTTCTCTATAGCAAGACCTTCCTTGCCGCTTCTATGAAAGACAACAGAATGGGCGATAGCCACTTGTCTTTATGCCACAGCATCTGGGTATATACGTGCAAATCCGGAATTTGCCATGGAAGGGCGACAAGCTCTCCCCGTTCAACCTCGGCTTTCGTTACGATTTCGGGAAGAAAAGCGATACCGATTCCCGAAATTGCGCATTGTTTAATGGCCTCGGCACTTTGAAACTCTAAATACGTGATGCTGTCAATGCCCTCTTTCTCGAAGGACCGGTCAAACAGGGTTCGATAGGGACAACCTTTCTCATTCGTCAGGAACACTTCTTCGTGAAAATTTTCCAGGTGCAGTACCGTTCGTTTGGCGAGCGGGTGATCCGGGGCAGCGAACAAGCGGAAGGTTTCTTCCAGCATCGGCTCTACGGCCAGTCCGCTCGAGCGAACGGGTTCGTCCAGGATATAGACGATATCCGCGGTTCCTTCAAACAGCGCCTGCTTAAGCTCTTGATTGGGAACGGAGCGAAAGATCAGACGAACTCCCGGATGCTGTGAACGAAATCGTTGAAAGACAGCCGGAAGCCGATAGGCGCAAACTACCTCATTGGCGCTTATCGTTAAGGTGCCGCTTAAATGTTCATTGTCATGAACGACGCTGTGCGCTTCTTCCAATTTGTCAAGAACGTCATGGATATGCGTTAAGAAACGTTTGCCCGCAGTTGTGAGAACGAGCTGTCTGCCCAAGCGATCAAAGAGACGAACGCCAAGCTCCTCCTCCAAGGCTTTAATTTGCATCGTGACATTGGAGGGGACGTAATTCAGCGCTTCCGCGGCCCGAGTGAAATTTAAGGTGGACGCCACTGTACGGAACGTATTCAGCTGACGCAATTCCATCATCGGCTCCTCCTTGAACTTTCAATAATATTGAAGACTGTTATGAAATTCATTCACTTTTATTGAGAGTACCACGGATCTATACTGACAACAAGAAATACATTCTAAATGGATGGGTTCATTCTGAAAGGAGCAAACCGCACGATGGATTATGAAATTTTTGATTTGGAGGACGTCATCCTGCAGTCGGGAGAGACGTTGCCGGACGCTTTTCTTGCTTATAAAACTTATGGAAAATTAAATGAGAGGAAAGATAATGTCATCGTCTATCCGACCGCTTTTGGCGACCGGCATATTCAGAACGAATGGTTGATCGGAAGCGGCATGGCCCTGGATCCGGAGAAATATTTCATCCTCGTTCCCAACCTGCTGGGCAACGGATTGTCTTCGTCTCCCAGCAATACGCCTCCGCCATTCGACCGGGCTAATTTTCCGCAGGTAACGATCTATGACAATGTTAAATTCCAGCATCGGCTGGCGACCGAAAAATTCGGCATTCGCAAGATCGCTCTTGTCGTCGGATGGTCAATGGGAGGGCTGCAAGCCTATCAATGGGGGGCAAGCTATCCGGGAATGGTGGAACGAATCGCCTCTTTCGCCGGAGCTGCAAAAACCTGGCCTCAAACGTATGTCGTACTGGAAGGAATGAAGGCTTCGCTCCTGGCCGCCGTCGGCTTCGATTCAAGTCAACTCAACCGGTTGACTTCTTCGGATATGCGCGCCGTTGGACGCGTCTATGCGGGATGGGGTCTGTCGCGAGACTTTTACAGAGAAGAACTTTATCGCAATTTCGGATTTGAATCCTTGGCAGATTTTATGAGCGGCGTCTGGGAAGACAGCTTTATGAAGATGGACCCGCACAATTTCCTGGCCATGTTATGGACCGGCCAACATGCGGATATCAGCGCCAATCCCTCCTATAACGGAGATTTCGATAAAGCGCTCCAAAGCATTAAAGCGCTGGCCTGCGTCATGCCGGGGAGCACGGATCTCTTTTGCCCGGCGGACGACAACGAATACGAGGCCAATCTTTTACCTAACGCCGTTTTTAACCCTATCGAGTCGATCTGGGGCCACTTTGCCGGTCGCGGAATCAACGGTCCCGACAATCAATTTATCGATGATAGTCTCCAACGCTTATTGGCTGTTAGTACGAACGAATAGATCGTCGTAAACACCACAGGCCCGTCGTATTGGAGGTCGCCAGAGCTTGCCGGTCCGACCTCCTTTTTCCATCAAGAGACAAGAGCTCACTTCTTCAAAACGTCCGCCGACAGCCATATCGACATTCGTCCGGTTCTGACCATTCCTTCTTTCGCTAATTCCCGCAATACGTTGCTCACCGCTTCCCTCGTAGCGCCAATCATGTTGGCAATCTCTTGGTGCGTCAGCGGCAAATCAATCCATACGTACTCTTCCTCGGCAACGCCAAAACGATCTGCCAGCATGCAGAGCATGTATACAATTTTTCCGCGCAAATCCTTGAGCGTAAGCTGCTCAATCATCTGCTCGCTTTCGTTCAGGCGGTCGCTTATGGCGCGAAGAAACTTCAGCGCGAGCTGTGGGTGCCGCAGCAGGAGCGCTTCGAATTGCATTTCGGACATCGAGCAAATGAACGACTCCTCCATGGTTTCGATGAACACGCGCTTCGTTCCCAACGAGAAGTTTTCCAGCTCGCCAAACATATTCCCCTTGGTCAAGATGCCCACGGTTAGCTGCTTGCCGGCTTCATTGGTTTTATACAGCTTAAGCTTGCCTTCCTTGACGAAGAACAGCGCCTTTCTTTCCTGATCGGGCGTCTGGATCACCGTATTCGGGGGCACGGCCTGAAAATGCTCGATGGCGTTAGAACGATCGATCCGGAGCAGCTCGTCTTCAGGCAGAGATTCCAGAATACTGATCTGCGACAAATACCACAGCTTGTTCATGCTTCACCTTCCAGCAGTCGCTCTATGCGTTCGACGTCAAAACTATGGAGTACCTGATCGCCAATCGTAATGAAGGGGGTCGCGATGCCGCCCTTGGAGATCATTCGTTCCATGAAATGTCGGCTTGCCCGTACATTCAGAATATGAGCGGGAATGTTTTTCCGCCCAAAATAGGCAATGGCTTCACGGCAGGCTTCGCACTCCCAACTGACATAGAGCGTAACCAACCGCTTACAGCTTCCCGAGCTCGTGCAAAATATCATCGGGCTCCATTCGCTGCATAAAGTCCGCGTTCACATAGGCGGAACGTATGATGGCGTTCTCGTCAATCATGAACGTCGCAGGCACCGGAAGTATCCATTTGTCCGTCTGATTATATTCCGCAAGATCAAGTCCAAATCCTTCGAGCACATTTCTGACATATTCCGGCACATCGCACAGCAGGTTGTAACGAGCGGCGACAAGTCCGTTCGTATCGCTCAACACTTCAAACGTCAATTGTTCCTTCTCGACCTGGGACAGCGTATTGTCGGGAGATTGCGGGCTAACGGCGATGAGCTGACCGCCCATTTCGCGAATTTGGGGCAAGATGCTCTGATACGCCCGCAATTGCGTATTGCAATAAGGACACCATCCGCCGCGGTAGAAAGTTAGAACAACCGGACCTTTGTAGAGCGTCTCGTACAAGGATACGGAATGGCCGAGCGCGTTCTTTAATACGAAATCCTTCGTCTTCGAGCCTGCCTCCAGCCCATTGTACAAGCCGGAATTCTGCTGCTCCTGGATGAAACGGGACAGCGCCAGATGCGCCTCTGCAGGCGTTGCGGCAATGAACTGTTGTTTGATCGCGGATAATTGCTCGTTCAAGGCGAGAGTTGTCATAGCCTATTCCTCCTGCTTAAAGGGAATTCTCTTGTTCCTCTCTCTACTATAAGAGAAGACGAGCCTGCGCTCCGTAATCTGGATTACAGAGCGCAGACTCGTTAAACTCATTCGTATTGCCCGCGGGCCGCCCTCATTGCGGACGGCGTCAGGCCGTACTTCTTCTTGAACACCGCAGAGAAATGCGTCACATTTTCAAAACCGGACGCAAAGCAAGCCTCGGTGACGGAAACTCCCGAGTCGGTCAGCAGCTCCTTGGCCTTCTCCAAGCGGCGATTGCGAAGCCACTGGAACGTAGGCTCACGATAGATTTGGCGGAATTCCCGCTTGAAGGTGGACAAACTCCTGCCCGATAAATAGGCCAGATCGGCGAGGGTTACGGGATTCGTATAGTTGTTTTCCATCATTTCAACAATGCTTGACCATTTCCTGGGCTTCAGCTGCAGGAATTGATACAGCAGCGCCTGATTGGCTTCCCCCATATTAAACATCAATTCCAGCAGCTTCAGCCTCATCAACTCGTCTTCCTTCTTTTCCTGCTCTTGGAAGTAGGGCTTTAAGGAAGCGGCGTAATACAGCATCCGCTCATCAATCGGGCTTATCGCAAGGGGAACGGGAGCTTCGGAAACCGGGAATGTGTATTTCGACAGCTTGAAAAAATCCTGGATTAAGTCGTCCTTAATAAAAAACATCATGTAGTCCAGAAGGTCCCCGGACTCGGAGTTCCCGTACTTGTCGTATTCAATTAAAATCGCCTTCTGCAGCAGCATCATCTCGTGTTTCCGGACAGGATACTCCCGGCCTCCGAGCCTGATCTTGTACGTCCCTTCCAGAACGACGAGCAGGACGTGATCCTGCAAATACATCCTTCCGGACGCAGCGGCCGAATAGCTGCAAGCGCCGATCGCGGAATAGCCGTTGCGCTTAAGCATGCCCATACGAATCAGATCCTGCGGCGCCTTGGCCGCCTTCTTATACATTCGCATCCTTCCTTCGATTCGGGTTAGCCGTCGTAGCTCGTATCCGTGATGACCGCCCGCCATTCGTTGATCTCTCTTTGAAAAGCTCCCGTTTTGGTCTCATAGGCGGCCAACGTATCATTTCCCAGCGGCAAATGGACGGGCGGAAGTTCGGCCTCCGCAACCCGGAGCAGAGCTTGGGCGAGCTTGGCCGGATTTCCAGGCTGCTGCTTATTGAATTGCGCGGCCATGGCTCTCATTCTGCCGGCCGATTCGGCGTAATCGTCAATAATCGCCGCGGTTTGAACAAGGGACGTGCCGTCCAGGAAGTTGGTACGGAAAAATCCGGGTTCGACCGCCGTAACATGAACGCCGCACGGCGCAAGCTCATGAGCCAACGTCTCCGAGATCCCTTCGACGGCGAATTTGGTAGAGCCGTAGACGCCCCAGCCGGCCGTGCCGCTCAGGCCGCCCCCGGAAGACATATTTATGACATGGCCCGAGCGCTGTGCTCTCATGCAGGGAAGAACCGCACGGGTCACATTCAACAGACCGAACACATTCACTTCGTAGACCCGCCTGACCTCCTGGTCGCTGGCCTCCTCAATGGCGCCCAGCAAGCCGTAACCGGCATTATTGACCAGCACATCGATGCGGCCGAAGGCTTCGACCGCCAGCCTTGCCGCTTCCTTCGCTTGCCGTTCATCCGTAACGTCCAGCGCCGTCAGCAGTACGCGATCGGGACTGCCCAGGTTGGCGACGGAGATCAAATCCTGCGTCTTTCTTGCCGTCGCTACGATCTTATGCCCGGACGCCAATGCCGCTTTGGCAATCTCAAACCCCAGCCCTCGCGACGCTCCCGTAATGAACCATACCTTTTGTGCTGACACAAATGATCATCCCTCTCGGTTTTATAGCAACAAAATACCATAAACCTGCATCAGGGGCTTTGGCGTAAAGCTCATTTGGAGTTATGAATGCGGCTCAAATTCACCTTCTCTATCCAACAGATGACGGTAGGGCTCCTCCAGCCCTGCCCGGGCGGCCATCGCGGCTGGGAATAACGGCGATTCCGGCAAAATATTCGTCACATTGCCGAATATGGAAAGCGTGCGGAACGCGTTCTTGACCACCTCGTGATAATGAATAGGCATAATAACGCTATGAATGACGTTATTCGAGATTTCAAACTCCGCCGACGCTTCGTCCAGATAAATCCCGCCGGGAAAACCGTGGAAGCTGCCGTAATGACCGTATTTCTCGTAGTTTCCATACGTGTGCCTGACGATGTCCTCCACGCAGACAACATCCGGCTCGCTGCCGTTGTCATGAATATAATTTCCGTTGATCACGGACTCCGGCTGGGCCGACAGCGTATAGATTCCGCCGCCGTCATGAAGCTTGCGCAAGACGTGATGAATATGATTGTACTCGACGCGGGTTCGGCGAAGAACGGTCGGCTTGTCGTAGACCGGATAATGGTCCGGCGCAAAGTTGGACAAGCGTTCGACCCCCGGATCCGCGTAACCCCAGCCCCAGCCGACCGAAATGCCCGAGTAGGCAATCTCGCAAATCTCGTTATGCGAGATCGCGGTGCCTTCCGCATAGCCGACAATTACGGCGACGCTGCCTTTAAAATCGGTGCCGATCTCGTGAAAATAATTGTTGGCGATCACATTGTCGCCGACGATTTCCCGCTCGTCGTCGGGGTGCGCGTCGGCGAAAGAGAAATCGCCCACCTGTATGCCGCTGCCCGCGATTCCGGCAAATTCGTTGCCGACGAACGCGTTGCGCCTCGACCCCGTCTCGATATCCACCGCGCCGCTCCCCAACCGATGGAATCGGCAGTTCTCGAAGCGCACGTCCTCGGCAGCGTGAAGCACGATCGCGGACGGCACCTTCAAATAGGCCGAGTGCGCATGCGCATCGTCCCGGCTATCCTTCAACAGGTTCGCCTGAACTTCCGGATGCCCGCTCGTCAGCGGCTGCAGGAAGGTAGTATGACAGAACTCCAGGCCGTCGAACGCCAAGCCGCGGACAGGGCTGCCAAGTTCGCCCCGGATGTCGATCAGCCGCTCGGCCAGAGGAATAACGAACTCCATCGCGGCAACGTCCTCCCCGTCGCGAGCGTAATAGTAGACCGTCTGCCCGCTTCGGTCGAAGTACCACTGCCCCGGCTCGTTCATCAACTCGAACACGTTCTCGAAGTAGCTCGGCGAACCGATCTGCACGCCCGCCTTAATTTGACAGTCGCGAAAGCAGGGCATCTTCATCCGTACGACCGCGGAATCCGCGCCATCGCTTCGGATCGATTCGATCGGACAGACGCTGTGCGTCCAGCCGACGTCGTATACGGCCTCCACATCCTGCGGATTGCTCCAGCCGAGCATATCGGTACGGGTTGTCCGATATCCTTCGTACACGGAAAGCTCGCCCTGATAGGTCGTAACCGTCTCGAGCAGATGCCAGAATGCAAAATCTTCGTCCTTCGCCACATTCCATGAAGTCGCCTTGATCTCCTTGCTCCTGGGCCGCGGAGCAGGAGACCCGTTTACATAGAGATGACGGCTGTACGGCAGGCCCTTGGCCGACGCTTGAAACAGCCTTCTTCCCTCGGCGTCATCGACTTCCACCCAGTTCTCCACCCGAACGCCGCCGCTGATCGTCACGGATTCGCCGGGAACCGCGGCATAGACGATGCGAAAGCCGGCCGGCGCGGAGTCGCGACTATCGAAAACCAGCGCTTCCGTCTGCGCATACGTCCCCTCTCGAATCCAAATCCGAAAGTCCCCCGTCATCGATGCCGTCCCTTTCCTGGCTTCGTCCCTCGCGCGGCCGATCGTTCGAAAAGGGCGGTCTATCGTCCCAATATTGTTGTCGTCTCCGCCAGGGGAGACGTACCATTGATGCGAATAGCGATTGTCCATTGTCAAGGAATCCTCTCTCCTTTTATCGATCAAAGTTTATTTCGAACGGTATTTCCATAATCGGAAGGGGAGACGCCCATCACCCGCTTAAAGGCTCGTCTAAAGGTCTGATCGCTGCTGTAGCCGATTTTCTCGGCAATGGTTTTGATCGAAGCTTCCCCCGTCTCGATCAACCGGCAAGCCGCATCGATTCGAAGCTTCTCTACATAATCGGCGAACGTCGTCCCCGCCCTCTCTTTAAACATCGTATACAACGAAGAGGGAAGCACATTAAAGTGCGCGGCCGTCTGCTCCAAATTCAAGCTTACATTTGAATAAGACGCCTCGGTATATTCCATCACCTGGTTGACGAATTCGTTCGCTTCGGTTGATCGGTCTTGAACCATGCTGAGCGCATAAGCGTTCATCGCCAGATCCATTTGCTCGATGAACGGTTCCAAAGCCGCTGTCGCCAGTACGTTCTCCAGTTCCTCTGCGGCGAGCCGCGAGCCCAATCCGCGAATTAGCGTCATTTTTAGCGCGGCCAGAAATTGATCCATCGTTACGGACGACAACTCTCGATTCGCCTGGTTTTCGGTGCAAAGGGCTTGCAGCATCGCCTGAACGGACTCCCGGTCCCCGGCCTTCAACGCGTGGATGAGACGTATCTCCAGCTCAATCGGATAATAGAACGGCGGGTGAACGGCGGGCACCTCCCAATAATAGACAATGCTCTTTCCTTGACGGTATCGAAAAAAATCGATCGCCTGCTGCGCTTCGTCGAAGGATCGGGCGGATTCCAAAAGTCCGGTTTGAAGGTTTCCTGCAGCGATAAGCAGGGAGATCCCGTACTTCTCCTCAAGGCTTCTCCGAACAGCACGAAAGAACGACTCGAGGCGTTGTTTGATCGCCGGTTCGTTCCGGTCCTGGAAGACCATTAATACTTCCAGCTTTTTTTCTTCGTAATCGTTAAAGAACGATTGGCCCGGCGGCTCGAGCGCTCCCCATTCTTCCTTGACCAGCAAGCGCATCAAGTCGTAACGAACCAGCTCGTCCTTCGTCTCGTACTTGCCCTCCGCTTCGACCTGGATCCCGAGCACGACCGCAACAAACAGCTCGCCGGACAGATCGATCTCCAGCCGCTCTACATGGGCGCGCAAATCCGCCTCGTCGTAAAACTCGCCGTTCAGCAGCCTTCCAAGAAAAGCGCTCTGCAGAAAGGGCAGCTGCGCTTTTAATTCCGCGCGCAGCCGTTTATGGCCTTCCACCAGGCTCGATACGGACTTGCCGATTTCCTCGTACCGATAATGGGCTTGAGATTCCGCCTCACTGTCGAATAGCTGGCGAACCGCCGACAGCACTTCGCCGATCGGCCGGCTGTTCCGATACGCGAGGAAGACCGTCGCCAGCAAACCAAGCCCTACCGCGATCAGCGAATACACCATGACCGTATTTCGTATCGTATCGGCCTTCGCATAGACGAGCGATGCGGGAACGGCGCTGATATAGCTCCAGCCGTTGTTCGGAGAGAACGTTCTGGAAAGGATCAGCGTCTGTCCGCCAAGCTTGATTTCGGACGCCCGGGAGGACAGGATGGTCTTGAAATCGCGCTCTTCCCAGCTGTTGTCCTCCCCTGTCACCGTTACCATCTCTTCTCCATGACGATCAAGAATGACGACAGCCCCCTGGCTTCCGATATCAATCCGATTCAACAGCCCCTTAATCGTGTCGGCGTCGATCATGAGCAAAATTTTCGACTGCTGCTCCTCGGACGCGCCCAACGGGAAGGTTTGTACGTAGGCCAGCATCTCGCGAGCCGTCGGCCCGCGGCCGACCCTGCCCAATCTGACGTACTGACCGTTGGAATATTCCTCCCACAGCTTATGTTCCCAATCCTGAAAACCGGCATTGATTCCGGACTCCTGGAACAGAGCCCCATAGAGCAAGTCGGAATCGAAATAAGCCGTCTGCGAGGTTACCGTCAAGCCGCTCTTCCGATAGAAGATCAGAAAGTCATAGGCAAATTGGTTCGTCAGCTTAAACTGCGAAAGATCCCTCCGGAAGTCGAACACCTCGAAGACGGATTCGTCCAGCCGGGTCTTCTCATGCAAGGTCAGATTTTTGAAATTGAAAGCAAGCTGCTGACCCTGATTCAACATGTCCCGAAGATGCCCGTCCACAATGCCGCGGGATTGCTCCAAAATGGAATGGTTGTTGTTCAGGGCATCTTTTTTGAGAATGGCTACCGACTGCAAATAGACAACGACGCCCAGCATAAACGGAATAAGCAGCACGATCAGATAGGATACGGAAAACTTCCATAGAACGCGATAATCCTTGATTTTGCCCGACCACATCTGGAAGACAGCCCCCTCCCTTATATCTGTTTGTTCCGGGAAGCCCGATCCGCATTCAGACGGGCGAAAAGCAGCCTTGAATTCAAGGCCACTTTCGCTCCGTCATCTTATGGATTCGCGTATTGCCGATCATAGGCGGTTTGATAAATCTCAAGATACTTGGTCAAACCGATCTTGTTGAGCCTGTCCAGATAGCCGTCCCAATTTTTCTCCAGATAGCCTTCCGTTGTAATCGACTTGACGCGGAACTCCTCGATATATTTATCGATTTCAACGCTGCTGGTCAGCAGCTCCTGATTCTCGTCGACCGTCAGCTTGACAGGCGGCATCGGCTTAACGGTTTCCGAAGCGGCAGGCTCGTACTTGATCTTCGTTTCCTGGAACAGCAGCTTCTCCGAAGCCGAAGGCGCGTACAGATCATCCACTTGAGGGACGGATTGTCCGAGCCGGTAATCCGCCGGATAATATTCGATGCCGACATAAATCCAGGCATTGTTTTGGGCTTCCGTACTGTAAGCTTTCAGTCCCGTGAACAGGGCCGGCCTTCCGTCGAGCCCTTTCTCGTCCGCTGTCGCTTTTCTCCAATCCTCGTCTTCGACGCCTTGGCTTCGGTGCTGTTGAACAATATAATCGTTGTTATAAAATTGATCCGCCCATTTGGCCGCGATATCCGCTTTCTCAGACTGCGCGGAGATGAGGAACGCTCCCTTCTGAATGCTGTCGTATTCGAACTTCGGCGTATTCTCCCTGCCGAGCGGACCGACGACCGGAGCCAGCATTTCATAGCGGCGATAGGCCTGTTCATTGGAATTCGGATCGATATCGATTACGCTTGCGCCCGACATGAACGCGCCGACGATCGGCGGGTCGGAAGCCAGCATTTGTTTCATCTGATCTTCCTTCTGCGTGAAGGAGCCCTTGTAGATCAAACCGTCGGCATACAGCTTGCGAATATAGCTTAACGCCTCTTTGTACTCCGGCTGATTGGCAATTGTCAAGACCTTGCCGTCGTTGATGGAAACCTTCGTTTTGTTGTTCATCCCCGGGTCCGTAATGAAGGCGCTTACGAGCCACGGCTCGATATTCGTGTTCCAGCCGCCTTCGTATGCCCCCACGAGCGGAATTTCATCCGCCTTGCCGTTGCCGTTCAAATCGTTATCCTTGAATGCCTTCAACGTTTCATACAATTCGTCTATCGTCTTCGGCTCGCTTAGTCCCAACTTCTCAAGCCATTCGCGATTGATCCACATTCTCTGCTGATACGTGCAATGGTAGCATTCATTAATAGAAGGAAGCGCATAGATATTGCCGTCCGTTGCGGTGATAATCCCTGCCGTGGCAGGATATTGGGTCAGCACTTGTTGGAAATTCGGCATGTTCTTCTCGATCAGATCGTTCAGCGGAAGGAACAGATGCTGGCTGACCCCGTAAGTCGCCTCCAGATTGTCCGATACGCCGAATCCCAGATAGACGTCGGGATAGTCGCCGGAAGCCAGAAGAAGGTTAAGGCCGTTGGACGTACTGTCGGTCGGAATCACTTCGAAATCGGCGTGAACGTTGGTCTGCTCCTCCATCCACTTGGTGAACTCGTTGGTGGCGTAATCGATGACCGAAGCATTTTGAGGAATCGCGACTTTTAACGTGATCTTCTCGTTCGACACCCAATAAGGCTTGTCGGCAGGCGCCGGATTTCCATTCCCGGAAGCCGACGGACTCGAAGTTTCGGCAGGCGCCGGACTGGAACTTTCATTGCTGCCGGAGCAAGCGGACAGCGCCAGCGAAACGGCCAGAATCGCTGCCCCTATTGCTGCAACCCGTCTTTTCATAGTTGACCCTCCATAGTGAATTATTCCTAGCTTTACCCCTTTATAGACCCGATCATGATTCCCTTTACAAAATACCGCTGAACAAACGGATAAATGGCGAACATAGGCGCGCTGGCCACGACAATCGTGGAAAACTTCAAAACATCGACCAGTCCCTGTTTCCGTTTAATCGCATCGAAGTCCTGCAGCATAATCGGATCGACCGTGTTGGTGATCAGAATGTCACGCAAAATGACTTGAAGCGGATACAAATGATTGTCGCGCAGAAAGATCATTGCGCTGAAATAGGAATTCCAATGGCCGACCGCGTAATACAGGCCAATAACCGCCAAGATCGGCCCGGACAACGGAATGACAATCGACAGCATCGTCTTGAAGTCGCTGCTTCCGTCAATTTCGGCGGCTTCATGCAATTCTTGCGGAATCGTCGTCTGAAAATAAGTCTTCGTAATAATCATGTTAAATACGCTTAATGCCGCGGGAAGCAGAATGGCCCAACGGGTATTATAAAGGCCCAAATCCTTGACCAGCAGAAACGCCGGCACCAAGCCCCCGCTGAAGATCATCGTAAAGACGAACAGTCCCATGATCAGCTCCCGCCCGACAAGATCTCTTCTGGCCAGCGGATATGCGCCCAGCACCGTTACAATCAAATTAATCGCGGTACCCAGCAGCATATAGATCAAGGAATTCGTGAACCCCGTCACGATGGCCGGATTCTGAAACACGGCCCGGTAGCCGTCCAACGTAAAGTCGACCGGCCATGCCCACACTTTGCCGCCGATGACCGCCGACGGCGCGCTGAACGACGCGCTGAAGATGAACAGCATCGGGTAAAGCACCGCGGCAAAAATCAAAAACAAAAAGGTTAAATTGACCGCATAAAAAATTCGATCTCCTCTTGATCGCCGGATATTCACGTGATTCCTCCCCTCATCCCGATCCGTTCCGATTCGCGCCGCAGCCGAAATTCGCAAGCCGCTACCATAGAGCGCTGCCGCTTGCCCGGCGGGCGATCGAGTTCGCTACGAGAAGAATGGCAAAATTAATCACGGAATTGAAAAATCCGATGGCCGTACCAAAACTGAAGTTGGAGCTCTGCAGCCCGACTTTGTATACCCAAGTGGCAATCACTTCGGAGTTGGAAGCATTCAACCCGTTTTGCATCAAGAAGATTTTCTCAAAGCCGATATTCATGACGTTGCCCAAGCTGAGAATGAACAAGATGACGATGGTCGGACGAATACTCGGCAAATCCACATGCCAGATTCGCTGTACGACGGACGCCCCGTCTATGGTCGCCGCCTCGTTAAGAGCCGGATCGACCGAAGAAAGCGCAGCCAAATAAATAATGGCCGAGAACCCCGTCGCTTGCCAGACCTCCGACCAAACGTAGACCGACCTGAAATAGCCGGGCGAACCCATAAAATCAATAGATTCGCCCCCGAACAAGCCAATCACTTGATTCACGATCCCGACCCGAGGGTCCAATGCCTGCATGACAAGTCCGACCATAACGACCGTAGAAATGAAATGCGGCATATAGGTTACCGTCTGCACCATCTTCTTGAACCATCTGGAGCGCAGCTCGTTCAGACCGACTGCCAACGCAATGGGGAAGATAAATCCCGCCGCAAGCGTATACACATTGATCAGCACGGTGTTCCGAATGACGGTGTAAAACGAAGGCGAATTAAAAAACTGCTCGAAGTATTTGGTTCCTACCCAAGGACTCCCCCATATTCCCTTCATCACATAGAAGTCTTTGAAAGCCAGTTGAATGCCGAGCATCGGCACATATTGAAAAATAATTAACCAGCTCACAGGGATAATCAGAATGACGTATAGCTGCCATTTGCGAGTCATTCGTTTCCACAGGGAGGAATTCAAACCTGTCGCTCCGGAAACTTGCAACGCTGCTGGAGAATGCACGGTTTAATCACCTCCTTCCGAACTCCTGGCGCTCCTGTATCATAAGGCTCGCTCGGCGGAGATTCATAGAGGCAATTTATCGGCGTGCATCCCTTTTTTGAAATCGCTTACTTGGAAGATCAACATACTATTTTTCAGGGCATACCTTATTTAAATCGCCCGTGGTTTGCGGTTTGCAGCGTGCAGCCTGCGCTTAGGCTAACCTTTGATCGATCCTTCCGTCAACCCGGCGATGAAGTGCCGCTGCATAAACAGATACAGCAGCAAAATAGGAGCCGAAGCCAGAACGACCAAGGCAAACACATCGTCCCAATTGGTGCTGTACTGCCCGACCGCCTGGAAGATCCCCGTCGTTACCGTATAGCTTCCGGCGGAGCCAAGAAGGATAACCGGATTAATAAAGTCGTTCCAGATCCACAGACAGAGGAAGATGACGGCAGACGCCGTCGCGGGGCGCAGCAAGGGGAACAAGATACTCCAGAAAATACGGGACGGACTGGCGCCGTCGATCTTGGCGGATTCGTCCAGCTCGCGAGATAACGTCCGGATAAACCCGACATAAATAAATACGGTAAACGGAATGTAGAAGCCGATATTGTACAAAATCAATCCTTGCGGCGTAAACATGAGCCCCAGCGCGGCAAGCACCTTTACCAGCGGGATCAGGATGACTTGCGGCGGAATCATCAGGCCGGAGAGCAGCAGCAGGTAACAGACGGACAGAACCCGGTTCTGAACCCGCGCAAATACGAACGACATCATCGAAGTAATCAGAATAAGCAGCCCAACGGAGACGCCCGTAATCAGAATGGAAGTCCCGTAAGCTTTAAAGATATTAAAGGAAGGCGTTACCGAGGACCGCATGAAATTGTCGAAGGTCATGCGATCGAGCGGAAGCGAAAACGGACTGGCCAGAATGTCGTTCTTGGTCTTGAACGCGTTGACCAGCGCGATATAGAAAGGAATTAGCAGCGCCATGGACAGCGGCAGCAGGAACAAGTGACGGAATCCGTTCCTCACGGTGATTTTCAAAGTAGCCTCTCCTCTCTCCTGCGCAAATAAATCGTCAGCGATACGGCCAGAACGCTTACGATGACGAGCATGTAAACGGCCAGACCCGCGGAATAGCTTAACCGGTTGGCGCTGAAGCCGACTTTGACCACCTGATACGCAATGGTTTCGGTAGCGCCGGCCGGTCCGCCGTAGGTCAATACGGCCACCCGATCGTATTCGCGCATGGAGCCCGTAAACATGAAGATGACGCTCATCGTAAAGGACGGAGCCAGCATCGGGAACGTAATATGTCTGAACTGCTGCCAGCGATTGGCCCCGTCCATCTTCACGGCCTCGTACAGGCTGGCCGGAATGGATTGCAGCCCCGCCAAATAAATCACGATAATGAACCCTGTCGATTGCCAGACCGCCAGAAAAGTAAGGGTCAGCACAGCGAGGTCCGGATTGCCGAAAAATTCGATGCGCTCCAATCCCCAGCTTTCCAGCAGGTTGTTCAGCAAGCCGTTGTAGCTTAAGATGCTCTTCCAAATAAATCCGATGGATACGGTGCTGAGCAAGAGCGGGAAGAAAAAAACCGAACGATAGAAGTTCGTCATCCTGCTCTTCTTGTTCAGCAGAACGGCAAACAGGATGCCCAGACCGTTCACGGCTGCCGTCGCCACGACGGTTATAAACAGGGTGACGCCAAGGGCTCTGCGGAACGCTTCATCGTGCAAAGCTTCTTTATAATTGTCCCATCCTGCAAAATGGTACGACGGGCTTACGCCGTTCCAGTCGAGGAAGGAATAATAGATCAACAATCCGATTGGAACGAGAAGGAAGCACGCATAGATCGCAATGCCGGGTGCAAACATCGTCGCGTACGACCGACGATCGCTTTTGTTCAATTTCATCACCGCCAGATTTCATGATTTCTTCGCTGCGCAAGACAGAAGAAAGGGACGAGACTTCTCGCTCGCCCCTTCCTGTCGTTATTGCTTGTTTTTGTCCCAGTAATCGTCAAGCGACGCCATCAGCTGCGTTAAATCGGAGTCTCCAAGCAGAATATTCTGCGCGACCTTGTTGTATTGATCCTGGATGCCGGCTACCGGAACCCGGCCGACCTTGTTGTTCAGATGACCGACCATCGGCGGATTGTTCAGCAGCAGGTTATAAATTTCGGCCTGCAGCGGCGACATCTCCCACTTCAAAGGTTCCTTCAGATTGGAGAACAGCGCGTCCGCCTGCAGATAACCTTTGTGCGCTTCGGGATCGAGCATCATGAATTTGGCAAATTTCAGAGCTTCGTTCGGATGCTTGCTGTTTTTGGAAACCGCGTATCCGCCGGCATTCTCGCCTCCCAGCAAGTATTGCGTGCCGTCCTTGGTCGGCGTTGCGAACACGCCTACCTCGAAGTCCTTCTCCGCTCCCGCTTCGGCGGCGCTGAACCAGGATCCCATCGGATACATCGCCCCGTTGCCCTTCAGGAATTCTTGCTCTACGGCTGTGTAATCGATGCTCAGCGCGCCTTTATTGAAATAGCCCTTGCGCACGAGGTTGGCGTAATACTCGGCCGCTTCCATCCAGTTCGCATCGGTAAACTTGACCTTCTCGTCGTAACGATCCGCATACCATGCTCTGTTATGATTGTAGATTTCCGAAGAGGTCAGAACCGAGAATGTAAACCCGGAGGTCCAGTCTCCCGCCGTCAGAAGAGGCGTAATCCCATTCGCCGCCAGCTTCTCGGCGGCAGCCTCCATCTCCGCCCAGGTTTTCGGCGTCTCCGTAATCCCCGCCTGCTCGAACAGCTTTTTGTTGTAGAATACCAGCGATTGCGGCTGACGGATGGCGGACAGGTTATACAGCTTGCCGTCTATCATTTCCGCCTCATAGTTGTTGATCTTCTGAATTTCTTCGTCAATCGGAATTTCCAGCAGCGCATCGGCGTCCACGAACATCTGGATCGTAGCGTTCGTCACTACGTCGGGGAAATCGCCGGAAGCAAGCAGCGTCTTCAGATAGTTGTCCGGAGAGCCTTCGTTGGCCGGAGGCTGAATCCGCTTGACCTTGATTCCGGGATTCTCGGTCTCGAATCTTGCAATCAGGCCGTCGTAGTATTCCGCCGTTAAATTCGGAGTAATCCAGGACTGGAATACGATCTCGACGGGATCGCCCGAAGCCTGCGTTCCCTCCGAACCGCTGGTCGGCGAATTCGCCGCTCCCGAGCCGTTCGCCGGGGAACTTGCCGCCTTCTCTCCCGAATTTCCGCCACAGGCGGACAAAGCGGAAACCAACATTGCCGCGGCCAAAATACTTATCCATTTTTTCATGCGGACCACCTCATCTTCTATTGTCAACTGCAATTATAGCTTGTATTTGTGGATATTTTTACAGTATAATCTATATTTTAACTGTAAAAATTAAACTTTTGCGTCATGGTCCCTGATCGAATGAATCAGGTTCAGGATCATGACCACCGCTTCCGCGCGAGTCAGTTGATCCTGCGGAGCAAACCGATTCCGGCCTTTCCCTTGGAGAAGGCCCGCTGCCTTCGCGGCGGCGATATACGGTTTGGCCCATGCCGGAATTTGGTCGTCATCCGCAAATCCGGTAGAAGAAGATACGGTGCCTGCGTCCGGTAAAATCAATTTGAATAGAATAGCCGCAGCTTCGGCTCGTGTTGTCGTGCGCTCCGGACGGAACGTATGATCCTCGTAACCGCTCAGAAGCCCGGCCTCGACCGCCGCCTCCACGAACGGCTTGCCCCATGCGAGAATCCGCCCGGAATCCGCGAACGGCTGCGCCGCGCCTTCGGACTTAAGCCCCAGCGCCCGCGCCAGCATCGTCACCAATTCCAGTCGCGTCACCGCTTGATTCGGCCGGAAGGTGCCATCGCCAAATCCTTGAACGAATCCCAACGCAATCGCCTCGGCCACATATTCGCTCGACCAATGGCTGGATACATCCTTCAGCTTGGCCGCTTCTTCGGGTTGTCCGCCGGAATCGGGCTGCGCGCCGGGGCCGGGTTGTTCGCCGTGTTCATGCTCCTCGGGCTCTGTCCCGCCGTTCGCTTCGGGAGCTTCGTTCCCCGTGCTGCCGCCGGTGCCCGTACCGCCGGACGTATCGCCTCCGGTGCCGGTGCCGCCGCCATTGCCGGCAGACTTAACCGTAAAGGCATACCGCACCGCGGCGGCATTGCCGGCCCGATCCACGGCTTCTATTAACAGCTCGTGATTGCCGATCTTGCCGGCGAGAGCAATCGCTTCTCCACTGTCGCGCAGCGTTCCGTCGAAAGTGATCCGCGCTTCTCCCATTCCCGACAATCCGTCCCGAATCTCGATGTCCAGCCGCAGCTGACTGTGATTCGCAAGCGTCTGATTGGGAGCTAAGACGCTGCCTTGCGTCGTAACGGCTATAAGCGGGGCTGTCTTGTCCACCTTCACTTCCAGCCGCTTGTCCGCTTCGCGATTCCCGGAAGCGTCCGTCGAGCGGTAGACCACCTCATGCACGCCTTCTCCCAAAGTGAACGGCCCCGTATAGGGCACGAAGTTCGACGATTCCTCCTCACCGCTGGAGATCTCGAGGATCCGGTACTCTGTCCGCACGACCCCGTCCAGGTCATCTTCCGCGGTCAGCGTAATCGTCGGATCCGACGAATACCAGCCGTTATGCTCTTCGCCGCTCGCGATCGCGGCAGTTATCGGCGCCGTACGATCCCAGGTCTCGACCTTCAGGTTGTCGAACAGCACCGTCTTGCCCGCGGCGGATGCCAGTTCCAGGTTCAGGCCGCCGCCGTTGGACAACGTCCCGACTTCGCTGACGCTCTGCCACAGCTCCGGCTCCGGCTGATCCGCAGGCCAAATGTTCAGATACAGCTTATGATCGATCAAGGCCGACTTGACGGAATACCAGGCCCCGATTGCAATTTCCTGCTTCAAGGTCGCGTGTCTCGTATACCCGTTAATATTTTGCTGCACCAGCACGTTCTCGTTAGCCTCGTTCGGATGAATGGAAAAATACACTTTATTCTCGTTGCCGCCCGGCGTCTCCGACAGCTGGCTGACGTAGATTCCGTGATATTGGCCCGTCATGGCGTCATTGAATTTAAAGTCGAACGTCAGCTGACTGTCGGTCCAATTCGCCTCCTTGAAGAGCTTGCCGCTCGAACCGCTGGCCTGTAACGCCTTCGCGCCCGATGCGGCATCCGTCTCGACGACGCTGAACCCGGACGGCGCCGCAGAGAACAAACCGTCCGGAAGCGCCCCCTGATCCAGGTCGTCGAATCCCGCTTCGAACAACAACGTCGTATCCGGCACAACGGTCAGTTGAAACTGCTTGTCGCTGACGCCGCCGTCCGCTGTCGTCACATAGACCAGTCCCGACACAGCCGCGGACGGTACGCGAACCCGGATCCGCTCCGGCGTCCAGGACACGATGTCCCCGCCTTGGGCGATGACGGACGCGTCTTTGCCCGCAAATGCGACCGTCCCCGCGGAAGCGCCAAACCGTTTGCCCGGAATCGTCAGCACCTCTCCCGCCCGCGCAAAGTCGGAGGCTGCGGCAATCAAAGCCGGCATGCCTTCCAGATAAGCGGGCTGAATGCCCGCGTTCGCCGCAACATGCGTCGGGAAGCTCGGGTTGTCCGGCGCGATGCCGAAGTAGTTCGTCTGGATCTGATTCGTCTCCTGCCGGCCGACCATGCCGACGTCATTGTAATGATAAGGCTTTGAAACGTCGTAGATAAGATTATTCCTTAACGTGAAGCCGCCGGTACCCTCATCCAGGTAGATCCCGCCGGGCCATCCGGGAACATCGTGAATCCAATTGCCCTCAATCAGGGAACCTTCCATCATGGAAAGCGTGTAGATGGCCGCTCCGTCGTGCAATTGCTGCATCACCTTGTGGATGTAGTTATTGCGAATGATGTTGGCTTTGGCAGCGGTCGGATTATCGTATCGGGGCAAGTCGTCCGCCGCCCGATCCGTTCTTCCGTTCTCGTCGAAGAAGCCCCATCCCCATCCGACCGAAATCCCGCTGTAGGACGTATCGTATATTTCATTATGCGTAATGGTCGTGCCTTCCGTATAACCGGCGAATATCGCTACGCTTCCTTTGAAATCCGTGCCGATTTTATTGAAAAAGTTATTCGTTACGACATTGTTCTTCACGATCTTCCGCTCATCGTCGGGATGCGCATCCTCCAGCTGGAAGCCGCCGATCTGGACGCCGCCGCCGGCAATCTCGCGGAATACCGAGCCGCGGATTCTATTGTCGCTGGAGCCGTTGTCGATATCGATGACGCCCGCTCCGAACAATTGGAACTGATTGCGTTCGAACGAAATATGCTGCGCGGCGCTTAAGGAAATACCGCTCGGCACCTTCATGTAGGAGGTGTGGTGCAAGTCAATCCCAGGATCTTTCACGATGTTGGCCTGAATCTCGACATGTCCTTCCTCGCTCGTTCTTAGCGGCGTCGTATGTTCGAACGCCAAATTTTCGAATGAAATATGATGCACAGGCGCATCCAACGTTCCTTCCAGCGTCATAAGCTGTTCCACAACCGGCACAATGGCTTGAGCCGTCCTCATCTCTTCGCCGGCGCGCGGCATGTAATACAACGTGCGGCCGGTACGGTCGAAGTACCATTCACCGGGTTCGTCCAACAGCTCGTAAGCATTTTGAATATAGCTGGGGTCCTCAACCTGTACGCCGTCCTTGATCTGAACGTCCCGGAATGCCGGATTGCGCATCGTGATGATAACGCCGTCTCCGTGCGGATCGGCGGCAATGCCGTCTACCGGGATGACGGAATGAGTCCACGCCACGTCGTACACGAATTCGATTTGGTCGGGATTGCGCCAACCGGCCATCTCCCGGTACTTGGCGCTTGTCGCGTATTGGCTGTAGACAGGCAGACTGCCCTGGTACCCCGTAAAGGTTTCCACCAGATTGTGCCGCGCCATATCGGGATCGTTGACCGTGCTCCAGCCTTCGACCTTGATCTCGTCCCCTCGCGCCAAGACGCCTTTCTTGCCGTTGATATAGAACTGGCGCGTATCGCGCACATCGGGAACCGCTGCCGCCCATATGCCCGAGCCGTCGCCCAACGGCGACCAGCCCGCGATTTCCTTGGCCCCGCTCAGAACCGGCTTCTCTCCCGGGTATGCCTTGTATACGATTCGATACCCGTTGGTGCCGGAATCCTGTGCGGTTAACGTCCACGTATCGTTAACGGGGAATACGCCTCCCCGCAAATAAACGATAATGTCGCCGGTCATATCGGAATTGATGGCGCGAACGGCTTCCTGCGCTCTGCGCAAAGTACGGAAAGGATGAAGCTCGGACCCGTCCTCCCCGTCATTGCCCGATGGAGACACGTACAGCTCCGCCTGAACGGCATCGCTGTTGTCGGGAATCTCTTCTTGCGGTTCGATTGACGATACCTTAACGTTGTCGAACGCCGCCGAGACATGATCGGCTCCTCCGTAATACTCCAGATTGAGGCCTCCCCCGTACGGCAGGAAGCTGGCAGCGGTTACGAGATTCCATTGCTCGGGCTCCGGCTCTCCGGAAGGCCAGGTTTTGAAGTAATAAATGCCTTCATACCATACCGCCTCGGCTTTGTACCACTTGCCGATCTCCATCGTCATTTCTCCCGAAGCATGCCGTTTGTACCCGCCGTTGACATACTCCTGAACGGAAAAATTCGCTCCCCGATCCGTATAGGGGTGCAAGGACAGATACACCTTGCTTTCGTTCTCGTCCGGCGCCGTGGAGTAAGCGCTTGCAAACAGGCCGTAATCGCTGTTATTCAACGGATCGTTGAACTTGTAATCAAAGGTCAAGGCGCTGTTCGTCCAATTGCCGGATTTGAACAGCTTTCCGCTGTTCCCCGTTGCAAGCAGCATGTGGTTGCCGCTGCCCGCTTCCGTCTCCGCTACGCTGAATCCGCTTGGCGCGGAATCGTAACCGTCCAACGGCAGCGGTCCAACCGGATAATGGTCGTAATCGTCTTCGAACCATGTTCCCGTTTCCACTACGTTTAAGCTGTCTGCAAGCGAAATGAGGCGAGGCGCATACGTAGATTCGGTAACGCTAAGCGGATCTGCGATTGACGCCACCCGAAGCGCGTTCCCCGAATCGGCCTCGCCCGACAGGCCCTCAATCGACACCGCCCGGGCTGCGTTGGCAGAATCGGCACCGGCAGCTATCGCCGGAATTGCAAGCAGCATCGCCAATCCCAACAGGGTGAATCTTCGGATTGAACTTCTTAGTCTCACTGCTGTCGTCTCCCCTTCGTTCTTCGACTTGGTTGCTCGTTATAAATTATAAAAGCGACTTCGCGGCGCCAACCATAGCAAAAACTATACTTTTACAGGAGAATGTATACACCCGCCCCGCGTCCCGGCGAAAACTATTGACACTGTACAAACGTAATCCCTAGAATGACTAGTAAAGCTTGAGGGCAGATGCCAGATTCCTATTATTCAAAGTTAAGGAGAGAAATGGAATGTCGTTCATCTCCTTCTGGTACAAGAAATGGATCGGCCGTTTCATCTTTCGAAAATTAAATTTGGGAATCGGACTCTCCCTGATCGTTATCTTTGTGCTCCTGTGGGCCGTAACCTACAATAGCTTCTACTCCATTCTGGAAAATAAAGAGCAGGAGCTGCTGCATTCGCGAACGGAAAAGCTGGGCATGCAATTAACGGACATGATCGACAGGTTCAAATACGATGCGAGAAGCATCCACCAGGATTCGACCAGCGAGCTGCAGACGAGCATTTACGAGTTGTTTCTTCCCGACCATGTGGCGCGGCTTGCCGACGATCGACAAGCGCTTGCGGAGCAGCACTATCTGAAGAGCGTCATGACGCTGATGTTGACGCGCAATCCTCTCGCAACGTCCGTCATGATGTACAGATTGCAGGACCAACGCTTGTTTTTCGAATCGCCGCTGCACAGCTACGCGCTGAGTCGTTCGTTTGATTACGCGGGATTTTTCGGTTCATTCGCCAAAAAATACAGTCATCCCTTCCTCGGTACGTCTAATGAATTGCTCCTGCACGGCGACGCCATGCTGTATTTGGTCAGCCCGATCTACAACACGCAGAGCATCCATCCCGACAAAGTATACGGTTATTACTTGATGACGGTTAAAGCCGATACGCTGCTGCGCGAATTCGACCAGAACAATTCCGATTATCAATTGCTGATCCGACAAAACGACTACGCTCTGGTAAGCAGCGCCTCCGATAAGCAGGCCCTTGGCATAACGGACGATTTGCGATCCGAGAAAACGCTGTCCGCTTACGATTTGACCCTCGTCGGCCTAAGCCGGAAGGCGGCGCTTCAAAGCAAATTTAACGCCATTAACGTCAGAATCTCCATGATTCTGGGACTCAGCTTAATCGTTTGTTTTCTCATGATCCATATGATCCAGCGCCTTATCGTGGGCAGGCTTAAGCTGATGAGCCAGCACTTCAAGCAAGTGCAAAGAAATCCTTTTACGTTCCGCATCCCGGTGCAAGGCGATGATGAAATCAGCGACTTGATGTTTCGGTACAATCGGATGACGACGGAATTGCAGAACCACATCAACCAGGTATACGTAGCGGAGATTCATAAGAAGAATGCCGAGTTCATCGCCTTGAAGACTCAGATCCAGCCGCATTTTCTCTACAACACTCTTGAATCTCTAAGGATGCAGGCGGTCATCGCCAGTCAGTCCGCCCTGGCCGAGCAATTGTTTCGACTGGGCAAGTTGTATCGCTGGATGTTGCAGCCGGCCGACGATCTCATTACCGTGTACGAGGAGCTCGAGCATACCCAAGGCTACTTGAACCTGCTGATGCTCGGAAAGTCGAATCGGGTGGAGATTCATGTCGCTTCGGAGTTGAATCTGCATAAGTGCAATATGCTCAAGTTCACTTTGCAGCCTATTGTTGAAAACGCTATCCAACACGGAAAGCTGGAGGATCTCGAGAACCCGATGATCTCCATCCATATCCGTTTGGACTCGGACAAGCTGATTATGGAAATGACCAACAACGGCAATGACCTTACCCTTGAGGACTACAACGGCATTTCGGCGATGCTGAACGGGTCTTCCGCTTTTCCCGATCGCCATCTCGGACTCAAAAACATCCATGAACGAATCAAGCTTTATTTCGGCGAAGGCCACGGGCTGCGGCTTCTGGCTTCCGACGGATCTTCCATTCCTTTTCGCCTGATAATGATACTGCCCTATAAATCCTAAATTCCAATCCCGCACGCATTCCAATTGTGGAGGACATCGAATGACCAGCCTGCTTATCGTGGACGACGACCGTTATATTCGTGAAGGCTTGAAAAAGCTTGTCGACTGGAACTCTCTCGAAATCGACGATTTGCTGGAGGCCGAGGGAGGCAACGAGGCGATGGAAAAGATCGGGAAGTACAGCCCTTCCATCGTATTAACGGATATTCGTATGCCCAAAGGCAGCGGGCTGGAGCTCATCGAGTACATTCGCAGCCGCGGGCTGGAGACGTTGATCATTGTGCTCAGCGGCTATAACGAATATGAATACATCCGGCAGGCCATGAAATTCCAGATCGAGGATTATTTGCTGAAACCCGTCGATGCCGCCGAACTAACCGATATTTTGGCCAGCTGTACGGAACGTCTCCGCGATCGCTGGATTCAAACGCAAATGCAGCGCGAGTCGTTCCTATTGCTGAAAAACAATATTTTGCTGCGCTGGGCGCAAAATCGAATTCAACAGGATCAACTGCGAGAAAAGCTGAGATTCTTGAATTTGTCGCTCCTTCCGTATGGGCAGTATCAAATCTGCCTCATTTCGTGGCGATCCGTACACGAGGACCAACTGCCGCCAGCCGAAGAACAATTTCGTTCGTTCGCCATATGGAACAGCATGGAGGAGGCTGCAGCGGATACGGGAAAAGGCGTTTGCTTTATTAACGAGGACCGGCAAATTATCGTGTTATTTATGGGGAATGAACAGGATCCGGAAGTCTTCCGGGCGCAAAATCTGGCTTGGATGAACGAGCTGTCTCCCCGTTATGCCGCTCTGCTGAAAACAACCTGGATCAACCATTGGGGCGAGGTTGTGGATCTGCCGTCGCGGGTGCACGAGTCGTACGGCAAAGCGCTTGCCGAATGGAACGATAGCCGGGCGGAAGCCGTTAACCACACTCTCGCCATCGTCTCCCGGAACCCGACGATACGTCTGGTCGAGCGGTACATGCAGGAAAACTACGGAGACGAGCTGTCGCTCCAATTGCTGGCTGATCGTTTTGACGTAAACAATGTCTATTTGGGGCGCCTGTTCAAGGAAGAAACCGGCGAATACTTCAACGATTACCTGAATCGGGTCAGACTGGACCATGCCCGAAGATTGCTGCTCGACACGACGCTAAAGGCATCGATCATCGCCAATCAGGTCGGCTTCCTGGACTCGAACTACTTCTTCCGGAAGTTCAAGCAGAAGTACGGACTTTCTCCGACCGATTACCGCGTGCAAGCGCCTCTTGTCGACTCGGACCATGACGGCAATTGATGTCAGAAATCAAACAGCCCCAGTCCGATTGAATTTCGGACCAAGGCTGCTTAATGACGACGTTCCTATTCTCGCTATACCCGGATCGCGATCTTGCTGCCGGTTCTCGCGCTCTCCAACGCGGCGAACACCATCGCGACGCTCTTAATATTGTCCGTGCAGTCCGTCTCCGCCGGACGATCCTGCTCCAGCGCTTCGAACATGGCGTCGAGGCAGCCGAAGTGGCCCTGCTTCCCCGTCCAGATATCCGGCACTTCGACTTTCTTCGTGGGCCGGAAGAAGCCCTCGTCGCCGTCCACGATCTCCGCGACGGGACGATGATCGCCATCCCAGCTGGCCGTGCCCCCGCTGCCCGTCGCCCGCCATTCCGACTCCCATGAAGTCGGCGCGCCCTGGGCGCACCAGGAGCCCCGATAGGAGAATACGGAACCGTCGCTCATCTCGAATAGACAGATCGCCGAAGCGTTGCCCGCATACCAGGAACCCGGGGGATTGTACTCGTGGCAGTACACGGATACCGGGTCGGCGCCTATCAGGAAGCGGGCCTGGTCGAACGTATGGATCGCCATATCGATGAGCAGCGGGCTGTCCATCGCCTCGCGGAAACCGCCGAAATGCGGCCCGAGGAAAAAGTCGGCGTGCAGCGTGCCGAGCGTGCCGATCCCGCCGCTCCGCAGAAAGCCGGACAACGCGCGGATATTGCCGACGTAACGCCGGTTCTGCATGACGGAGTAGCGTTTGCCGGACGCATTCGCAATGGTTACGATCTCCTGCGCGTCGGCGAGCGATTCCGCCATCGGCTTCTCTCCGAACACATTGCAGCCCGCCTGCAGCGCCGTCGTCGCGATCTGCTTGTGACTGGACGGGATCGTAACGTCGAATACGAGATTCGCTTCCGTCCCGGCCAGCGCCGCGGACAAGTCGGAGAAGATCGGAACGTTCAGCCCGTGCTTCTCCGCCGCCTTCCGCGCCGTCTCTTCGTACAGATCGACGAGCGCGACGATCTCTACGTTTTCTCTCTGCGCGGCGTAGTTCAGCCATTCATTGGACATGCCTCCGCAGCCGGCCACGATCACCTTATGATTTGCCATGCCGATCTCCTCTTCTCCATGGATTCTCCCGGCTTTTATACCGGATTAGGAATGAAATCTCCGCCCCGGCATTGCTTCAAGTACCGCAGGCTGTGCACTTGCCCCGTCATCTCCCAGTCGCCCCTGTACACCGGATCGTGGAAGCCCTCGATATCGATGCTGCCCTCGTAGCCATTCTGCCTGAGAATCGAAATGATGTCGGTCCAGTTCGTGTCCCCGAAGCCCGGCGACCGGTGCCAGACGAATGCCTTCGGTCCGTGAATGCCGTACTCGCGCACGATATCCCAGGCGATGGTCGCGTCCTTCCCGTGGACGTTGAATATTTTGCCGACCCATTTCCGCAGCTGCGGAATCGGATCGATCAGGCTGACCATTTGGTGGCACGGCTCCCATTGCAAGCCGATATTGGAATCCGGAACGGCATTGAACATCATCTCCCAGGCGGTCGGGTTATGCGCGATATTCCAGTCTCCGTTCTCCCAGGTGCCTCCCATATCGCAGTTCTCGAACGCCAGACGAACGCCGCGGTCCGCCGCCCGCTTCGCCAATTCCCCGAACACTTCCCGGAACTTCGGGATAGATCCGTCGATGGACCCCGGCATCCGTCCGGTGAAGCCCGCCACCAGGTCCGTGCCGAATTCATGGGCGTGATCGATCAGACGCTCCCAGCTGGCCAGCGTATCCGCATTGTCCCCGGCGCCGGTAAGAACGTTGCCGAAGATGCCGAGACTGGAGATGACGCTGCCGCTCTCCGCGAGAATTTCCTTGATCCGCTTGGCCGTCTCGGACAGATCGAGCCCGCGGGTCGATTGCCAGAACGTGAGACTGAACGATTCGAAGCCGTGCGGGACGATTTGCGGCAGAACGCGGACCGCGTCCTCCCCGCCGACCAGCGTGCCGATTCGAATTTGCTTCATGGTTAACGATACCCCTTTGGTTGTGTAATGGATTTCGGCTTATTCCTTCACTGAGCCTAGCGTAATGCCGTGGATGAAAAAGCGCTGCAAAAACGGATAAACGATCAGCACCGGCGTCATGGCGATGAAAATTTTGGCCGCGTTCAGCGTCCGGTTCGACAGCTGGCTCATCCGCTGCAGTTGATCCTGCGACATCGTGGACGGGTCCAGCATGACGACGACCTGCTGAATATACGTCTGCAGCGGGTAGAACTTCTCGCGCGTCATGAACACCAGGCCGTACAAAAACTCGTTCCAATGGTAGACCATGCTGAACAGCGTCACGGTCGCGAGCACCGGCGCGGACAGCGGGATATAGACCTTAAGCAGAATATACCACGGGCCGGCTCCGTCGACGAGCGCCGCCTCGTCCAGCTCCTTGGGCAGATTGCGGAAGAAGTTCATAACGAGAATGATATAGAACACCATCGTCTGCGCTCCGCCGACCAGAACCATCGACCAGATGCTGTTGAACAAGCCCAGCTTCTTGATCATCAGGTACAGCGGAATCAGCCCGCCGTTGAACAGCATGGTGAAGATCAGAATCCACATCAGCAGGTTGCGCAGCTTGAAATCTTTGACCGTCTTCGACAGCGGATACGCCATCAGCGGAACCACGAGCAGATTCAGACCGGCGCCCAGAACGACGCGCTTGATCGACGTCCAGAAGGAGACGAAGAACTGGCTGTCCTGCAGCAGCTGCTTGTAGGAACTCACATTAAAGCCGACCGGCCATAGCGAGACTTGTCCTCCCGCCGCGGCGGATTTCGTGCTGAACGACAGCGCCAGCGTATACCACAGAGGCAGCACGCAGGTGATCGCGACCGCGACAAGAATAATGACGATCGCAACGTCGAACGCCCTCGAGCCGAGCGTTGTATCCCGGACCATCCGCAGACCTCCTCTCTGTTAGAAAATCCGGTAGTTGACCCATTTGTAAGCCGCAAAGTAGGAAACCGCAATCAGGATGAAGCCGGTCGCCGATTTCAACAGCCCGACGGCCGTCGCCAGCTCGTACTGCATATTGAGCAGACCGGTGCGGTAAACCCATGTATCGATAATATCGCCCGTCGAATAGACCAGCGGATTGTACAGATTGAAAATCTGGTCGAAGCCCGCGTTCAGGACGTTGCCCAAACCGAGAACCGCCAGCAGCACCGCCGTCGTCCGAATGCCCGGCAGCGTCACGTGCCACAGCAGGCGCATCCGCGAAGCGCCGTCGATTCCCGCCGCTTCGTACAGCGTCGGATTGATACCGGTCAGCGCGGCCAAATAAATAATCATGTTAAAGCCGAATTCCTTCCACACGTCGGTTCCGACCGCCAGGAAAGGAAAGAGCGAAGCGCTGCCGAAGAAGTTGACCTCTTTCATGCCGAAGGCAGTCCAGATCTGATTGACCGGACCGTCGTAAGAGAAAATGTCCAGCACGATGCCGCCCAGGATGACCCACGATAGAAAGTGGGGCAAGTAGACGATCGTCTGCACCCATTTCTTGAGCACGACAAGCCGCAGCTCATGAAGCAGAAGCGCGAAAAAAAGCGGTACAACCAAATTGCCGATAATTTTCATAACCGCGATAAATATCGTATTGAAAAAAATGCTCCGGGTATCGCCCAGCGTAAACATATAGCGGAAATGTTCCAGTCCGACCCATTCCGATCCCGTTATCCCCTTGACGGGATTGAAGTTCTCGAAGGCGATGGCGATTCCGAACATCGGGAATATGCTGAATATGGCAATCCATACGAATCCCGGCAGAAGCATGATGTAGTAGTGCTTGGCGAAGCCTTTGCTCTTCACTGCCATTCCTCCCGCGTCATTGATGGCTGGGAAGACAGAGACGCTTGGCAAGAGCAGCAAGCGTCTCCGTTCATCCTTATTCGCTCACGATTTCGGCGACTTCCGCGGTAATTTGTTCGCCGCCTTGTTTTTTCCAGTCCTCGACGAACTGGTCGAACGCTTCGAGCGTGGCCCCTCCAACGACGATTTTCAGGAAGGTTTCATCTTCAAGCTTCTTCAGATTGACCCACTTGCTTTCCATTGTTTTCGTCTGGGAATAGAGCAGGCTGCTTACCCGGTTCATATCGGCGTCTACGTTGGGAGCGATGCCGACCATCAGCGAGTACAGCCGGGTCCAGGCGCCCCAATCCGCCGAAGGGTTCCAGTATTCGATATCCATATTGTCGTAAGGCTCGAGCTTCACCTTCTTGACGTTGTCCAGATCCCCCTGCAGCAGCTTGTATTCCGGCTTGCCGCTGAAATCCTCCGGCGTCTTCGTTCCGGCCAGCACTTCGCGCAGCGCCTGCACGGTATACTCCGATTCATCAGAAGGTCCCAGAGCGAGGCGAACGGGATAGAAGCCGATGGCCCCCTTGCTGAGATCGAACTTGCTCTCGTCCCGCAGCAGCAGGTTCTGCAGCTTGATGACGGCTTCCGGATTCTTGTAGCCTTTGCGGACGACCAGGAATTGTCCGGCCGGCGCGCTCAGATGCGGGCTGAACCGGCCGTCCGCGTCAAGCGGAAGCGCATAGGCCTGCCAGTTCGCGTTCGGGTCCTGCTTGACCGCGTCCGTAAGCGGTCCGTAGCCCATCCACCAAGGAGCGAAGAACATCCCGGTCTTGCCGCTGACGATCTGCTCCCCGGAATCCTGGCGAACCGCCATCTGCTTGTCGATCAAGCCTTTGGCGTACAGATCTCTCAGCTTGCCGAGCGCTTCTCTGGTCTCGGGCAGAATCGAGCCGTAAGCCGGCTTGCCTTCCGCGTCTTCGACCCAGTAGCCGGGATAAGCCCCGTAAGCCGAGAAGATCGGGTCGAAGCCGTACAGATTGTTGGCCGAATCGAGGAAGTTGGCATACATCTTGCCGCTGCTCGACGGTCCGGCGATGCCGATCGTGTCCGCCTTGTTGTTGCCGTCCGGGTCTTGATTGACGAAGGCGTCCGCGACTTTCTCCAGCTCGTCCATCGTCTTGGGCGGTTCGAAGCCCAGCTTGTCCAGCCAGTCCTTGCGAATCCACATAATGTGAATGCCCGCATCTTCCGCCTGCGGAAGAGCCATGATCTTGCCGTCGTAGGTTACGCTGTCCAGCGCGCGCTTGTTCGAATCCTGCAGAACGCGCTTTAGCGCCGGAGACGCATACTGATTAAAGGCGTCGGTCATATCCGCGAGCTGGTCGTTCTCGTACATCAGCCGAAGCTGCACCGCATTGACGATCATCGCGTCCGGCAGATCGTTGCTGGAGATCGAGAGGCTGATCTTCTGATCGTAGTTCGCAGGGGACGCCGTGAACGCATCCTCCGTAACGATGTTCAGATTCTCTTTAATATATCGGGTGTACTGGTTGTCAACCGGCGTATCGCCGTTGGACAGCGTATTGTCGGTGGGATCGACTTTCTGGCCGACCCTGAGCGCAACCGGCTCCTCGTACTTGCCGAACGGATCCGCCGCAGCTTCCGCCGTGTTCGACGGCTGTCCGCCGTCGCTGCCGGCGCCCGCGTTCGAATCCGAATTCGAGCTCGAGTTCGAATTGCTGCAAGCGCTTAATACCAACGTCGCGGCTACGGCCAGCAGAGCCATGCTTTTTAACTTGTTTCCCAACGTACTCCCCTTCTTTCCCTGTTGTCTTGATCTCGCATCCTCAATTTAGCACATTCCGCCTTTCGGCAAGACGGGGAGCGGTTTGCTGTTTAGGGGGAGAAATGACCGCAGATTGCGCCTCCCGGCCAAGCGGATACAGCCCGATCGGACATTCGTCCGCCTTTCTTTTCGGACAAATGTCTACCCTACGCGTCCGGCTTCCGCCGATGGGATTTCCGGTAGGCGCTCGGCAGCAGGCCCGTCTGCTCGCGAAATACCGTGCTAAAGTATTTGCCGTCCAGGTAGCCCGTCTTCTCTGCGATCCACGCAATCGGCTTATCGGTATGGATCAGGTACTCCCTGGCTTTGTCGACCCGGGCTTGACGCACGTATTCGTTAAACGTCTTCCCGACGATGTCCTTGAAGCACTGGCTGAAGTAGCTGCGGCTCATATTGACCCGTCTGGCAATCTCCGCGGCATGCAACGGTCCGTCCAATCCCTCCTGGATCAATTGGACCGCCCGCGTGACCGCGTCCCGAACTTCCGGGGAATAATGCTGCGCCCCCAGCGTTCCGCTCATCGTCTCCCGAATCCGGCGGAACAACGCCTCGACGTCGTCCCAGACGCCGAATTCCTCCGGCAGCTGAAGCCTCTCGGACAAGACGGAGCCGAATACCGCGTTCCATTCTTCCGTCAGCTTGAACAGGAAGCGGGTCAGCTTATTCCGGGGCAGCTTCATCCGTTTGAGCTTATCGAGTAAAGCCGCGAACCGTTCGTCGTTATTCAGCCAGGCAAGATCCGCCCACTGCTCGCTTAGCTCCGCGAGGCCGGCATCCCGTCCGTCCGCGGGCTTCTCCTGCAGCTCCCGCAGAGATTTCCGCAGCACCGCGACGGACGGGTCGTAATCGTAGAAGAAATCGCGGTCCCGGTAAGCCTCCAGCAGACGCTTCACCTCCGGCATGCCCGCGCCCTTCAGCCCATCCAGACACAGCACCGCGGCATCCAGCCGAGCGCGGGCCGCTTCGGTTAGGGAGGCCAGCAAGCGCTGGCTGTCCGATTCATCGGACGGGCAGCCGAACAGCAGGCCCTCCCCCTCTTCCCGCTGCGGCAGTAACGCATACAGCTCGCTTGGCCAATCGGCATCCGAATCGCCGGGCCGCAGGATCAGCAGCGCGTAGCCCCGGTCGGAGACAATCGTCCCCGGATCGGCAGAGGTCGAGGGCGCCGGGGACGCCAAGGAGGATCGCCCGCCCTGATCTTCTTCCTCCCGGATGCGCGCATGAATGCGGGCCAATATTTCGTGGAACCGGTCCTGCACGAGTTCGACTTTGGCGATGTAATCGATTGCGCCCAATCTCAGCGCTTCTTGAATATATTCGAAGTCCTGATGAAGCGTCAGGACGATCATATGCATCTGCGGAAACCGCTTGCGGACGATTCGCATCAGCTCGATCCCCGACATCATGGGCATGGCCAGATCGGTCAGCATCAAGTCCGCCTCGTTCTGCTCCAGGAACTCGATTGCCTTCTCCCCGTTTTTGGCCTCTCCCACTACCTGCATATCGAACTGCGCCCACGGCAGGGAAGAAATAATGCCCTGCCGCACCAATTTCTCATCGTCGACGACCAGTACCCGTATCAAGTGATCTCCTCCTTCGCGAACGGCAGGCTTAACCGGACGCTCGTCCCGCTGCCAGGCTCGCTGTCGATATGAATCCGGGCTTTGCCGTTATAATAAACCTCCAGCATTCGCTTCACATAGTTCATTCCGATCCCCATCCCGACTTTCTCGCGGTCGATCTGTTCGCTCTGAAGCAGCTTATGGATCTCCTCCCGAGTCATGCCCGATCCGTTGTCTTTGATGGAGACCTCGATCTCTTCCCGCGCCGCGATCCGGACCTGAATCATCCCGTTGTCGCTGAAGCCGTGATACAGCGAATTCTCGACGAGCGGCTGCAGAATGAACCGGGGAATCGGCATGTCGAGCACGCTCGGGTCCACCTCGATCTGCACCTGGAATTCGAAGTCGTAACGAACCTGCTGGAGCGTCAAATATTGCCGGAGCGCCTCGACTTCATCCTGGATCGTGGAGGACTGGCCCAGCTTGCCCAAGTTATAGTGCAGCAGCTTGTTCAGCGAGGTCACGATCCGGTCCGTCTCCTTCTGCCCGTTCATGACGCTGAGCCAATGCACCGTATCCAGCGTATTCATCAGGAAATGCGGGTTGATCTGGTACAGCAGCTTCTCTACCTCCAGATCGGCCCTCCGCTTCTCCTTCTGCTGCACTTCCAGGATCAGATCCCAGATCTGCGTCTTCATCTTGCGGAATTGATCCAGCAGCTGATCGAACTCCGGAATCCGGGTCCGAGCCGGAGGGGCCGCCGTTTTGCTGCTCGTCATCCATTTGATTTCCTTGCTGAAGTTCGACAGCGGCCGATAGACCATCTTCCACAGCAGCCAGGCCAGGAACAAACTCGCAGGCAGAATGAGCAAGGACAAGAAGACGACCTGCAGAAACCATCCGTTCCGCTCCTTGTTGTAGTCCGCCCGGGAGATGACGGAGACGATGGTCCACCCCTGGTTGCTCGTCTCGTTGAACCAGTAGTAGTCCTTGGACGAATCGCCGGACCGGAAGGCCGAATCGCGGTCGAATCTCGAATTCGCCGGGAACACCTCGGGCATTTCGCTGTACGTGATTTTGTTGTCGTTGTCCAGGAACAGGTAATTGGCGTGCTGAATGCTGATCCCGTTGTCCAGAATGCTCTGGGTCAATTTGAAATCGGTCTCGATATACACATATACATCGTCCCGGCTCGGCAGGTCGACCTTGCGAAGCGCCGACAGCACATACTTGTTGTTGAAGCGGTCACGGCTGATATGCGGGCCGTAGTAGGTGATTCCGAAATACTCCGCGAGCAGCGGCAGCGCCGCAGGATCGAAATTCGGCTTCACGCCGGTATTCTCGAAGCTGTACGTCCCGTCTTTCTCGAAATAGTACATCGTCAGGCCGACGTTCGGATTCGTGAACGTAATCAGGTTCATCTCGCTGTTGATTCGACTTGTCATCAAGGACCGCTCATACGTGCTTTCGGAGGCCAGCTGAATTTCCAATTCCCGTCCGATCGTTCCCGTGAACGAGAGCTGCTGGGAGACGGAATTCAAGTTGCCGATCGCATTTTCCAGAGACAGTCTGACCTGCTTGAGGTTGCCTTGAATGCTGTCCTGAATTTTGTTGGTGAAAATCGAATTGATCGTGTGATAGGAAATAAAGAACAGGAAAATAAAGGGAAGAAGAGCGCTGATCAAGAAAAGAACGATAATTCTTTTTTTGAGCGTCATGGAACCGCTCTCCACACGTTGCCAAATCCGCCGGTTGCGCTTCATGTTATGCGGCCCTCGCTTTGAAAGTGGTGTCGAATCAGGGGGATCGCTGTTGATGGCGATTATATCATACGTTCCTGGAAAAAGTAGAGGGGATCGTACCTTGTGACCGAACGGGCGTGAATGGGATCCGGACGACGGCATGTTGTGCATACTTTAAGTCTTTCCCAGAGAAGATACAGCGTAGCTGCCATTGAAAGGAGATCAAGCCTATGACCGAACACCCATCCTTAAACAAGAAACAAAAACAATTGGAACCCTTTATCAGAGACACTTTTAATCAAGAGATGAGCTCCAACGAAGGGATCAAGATCGCCGACGACGAAAATTCGCTGAAAGCCGGCGATCGCGGTCCTACGCTGATTGAAGATTTTTTTGCCCGGGAGAAGCTGGCGCATTTCGACCGCGAGAGAATTCCCGAACGGGTCGTTCATGCCCGGGGTTACGGCGCGCACGGAGAATTCGAACTGTACAAGTCGCTGAGCGAAGTGACGATGGCGGATTTTCTGCAGGACCCTGCCAAAAAAACGCCGTTATTTGTGAGGTTTTCACAAGTGATCGGCTCAAGAGGCTGCAACGAAACCGTTCGGGATGTTCGGGGATTTTCCATTAAATTCTATACCGACGAAGGAAACTTTGATCTCGTCGCCATCAATATCCCCGTTTTCTTCATCCAAGACGCGATTAAATTCCCCGATTTGATCCACTCCGTCAAATCGGAACCGGATAACGAATACCCTCAAGGTCAAACCGCACACGACACCTTTTGGGACTTCATGGGCAGCAATCCCGAGACCACCCATATGGCCCTATGGATCATGTCTGACCGCGCCATTCCGAAAAGCTTCCGCACCATGGAAGGCTTTGGCGTTCACACGTTTCGCTTCGTGAACAAAGAGGGGATTTCCCATTTCGTGAAGTTTCATGTCAAGCCTCTCCTTGGCGTACATACATTGATCTGGGATGAAGCGCAGAAGCTTGGAGAAGACGCCGATTTTCATCGCCGGGACCTGTGGACGAATATCGAGATGGGCAACTATCCCGAATATGAATTTGCCGTTCAGATCATTCGGGAAGATCAAGAATTCATATTTGATTTCGACATTCTGGACCCGACCAAGCTGTGGCCGGAAGAGATCGTACCGCTGCAGAAAATCGGGAAGATCACGTTAAACCGCAACGTCGACAACGCCTTCTCGGAAACGGAGCAAAGCGCGCTTCATCCGGGCAACATCGTTCGCGGCATCGATTTCTCGAATGACCCGCTGCTGCAGGGCCGTTTATTTTCGTACAGCGATACGCAAAAGGCGCGGGTGGGCGTAAATTATCAGCAAATTCCCATCAATCGGCCAGTGTGCCCCGTGTTCAACAATCAGCGTGACGGCGCCTCCCGCTATGTGATCGATCGCGGGAAGGTATCTTATCACAACAATATTTTGGCCGATAATACGCCCTCCGAAGTTCCGGTCAAGGACGGAGGCTTCGTCACCTATCCTTCGACTGTGCAAGGAATGAAGGAGCGCAAGACGGCGCCGCTGTTCAAGGATCACTATTCGCAGGCCAGGATGTTCTGGAACAGCATGAGCGCCGTGGAACGGGAGCATATTATCGGCGCTTTCGGTTTTGAGCTGGGCAGCTGCTTAAGCAGCGCCGTCCGGCAGCAGATGGTCAACCGTCTGGCCAGAGTGAGCCGGGAGCTCGCCGAGCCTGTCGCAAAAAAAGTCGGGGTCACCGTACCCGAAGTAGAAGAGTCGACCGTGACCCGCTCGACGCCTGCCGTCAGTTTGATGAATACGATTTTTGTCGCGGATACGCTTAAAATCGGGGTCTTCCTGGCCGACGGCTTTCCCGGACACGAGGTCGAATCGATCCTTAAACAGTGGAAGGACGCCAAGCTGCATCCCGTCATTGTCAGCAACAATCTCGGCGAAGTCAGCGGCACCGGAGGGGTTAAGCTTAAGGTGGAACAGAGCTTCCTGACAGGCTCGCCCTTGAAATACGACGGGGTGTATCTGGTCGGCGGTACGGGCGCGGACGATTATTTTCATAATCAGGCCCGCAAATTTATTGGCGTGGTATACACTCACTTCAAACCGATCGGCGCCAGAAAAGAATGCATTTCGCTGCTTGAGGACATGGACATTAACGGAAAACCGGGAGTGGTAATTGAAGAGGACGCCCAATTCGGACGTAAGTTTACGGAAGTGATGGCCAAACAGCGTTTCTGGGAACGACCGAGTTACCTTTATTACGTTTAAGTTCTTCTGCAAAAACGAGGGTATCCTTCAGCCACTATGACGGCTTGGGATACCCTCGTATTATAGGCAAACAGACGATGAAAAAAAGCGACAAATTTTTCTTCTTTTCAACAGAATATGGTATGATTGGACGTACAACAGTATAGGCTTTGAGGGCGGTATGGCTAGTCTCCCGGAAGGGAGGTGATGCCATGGAGGTTAAGGACGCTTTGGCGCTTATGATCTCATTTGCGACTTTGATCGTACTTATACTTTCATTCTTTAAAAAGAAATAAACCGCCCTCGCACAGGTTCGGTTTATTTCTGCACCTGATTCTTCAGCCTACCGCCCTTAAAAGCGGCTGTTGTGGGGAGTCGTGTTCGAGCACGGCTCCTCTAATCGTACATCTCTTTAAAGTATACCACGATGATTCATTCTGTAAACAGATAATTTCCATCCAAACTCTAACTCCAACTCTCCTCTTCCATGGACTTTCCCTGCAATATCTGATTATTCAATTGGAATCTCTCCTACATAAGCCCGTTCTCTTGCCGCATCTGTCGAGAAAACGATAAATATCCGTTTCGACGAAGGGCTCCAAACATAATCCCTATCCATTCGCACATAATCGTCCAACACCAAGGCAGGATCCGTCCCGTCGATCTTGCTGACAACCATTTTTACGCCAGGCACCTTGTCGTCGATGCTTTCCCCGATCGCGCCGAGCAAATAAGAAAGGTAATTTCCGTCTGGAGAAGACTTCAAGCCATGTGGGCCGACTCGTCCACCCTTCACGCCTTTTTCATAAAAGGGATGTTCGTATGGATTTCCATCTTCCGAGTAATTCGGATTCTTTCTCGTGAATTCATCCAGATCGACAGGCCAATCCATTTGATTGACAATGTCTCCTTTGCCGTCATACCAGGTAAACTTCCCGTGATCGCTTATCAGCAGCCGGCCCGTTTTTTCATCAATCAAATCATCCACATAGTCGAGATGCGAGGTTTCTATAATCTGTTTTTCTGTGCCATCCAGTAAATTAATCATCTTCAATCCGATGACATCGTCAAATCCGTTCGAAGCCACAATGCTTACATCCGGAATAAGCCAATTGAGTCCGCCCCAAAATCCCTTTTCGTAAGTAAGAATCGTGCTTTTCCGTGCCGCAAGGTCATAATGGGCGAGCGTAGCTTCAAATCCGGCGCCATCCCCCAGATTGACACCCGTTGAATGCAAATAGTAAAAGCCGCTCCCATCGCTTAGCCAGAGCGGATTCCTGTCCCCGTCACTATCCGTCCATTGCGTCTTGTCTCCCGTATCCGTAGATATGCCCCAGATGCCAGGCGTATTCGTACCCCACGCCGCTGTCCACTTTCCTGTCGGGCTTTCCGCTTCCCAATATTCTGTGGGCATTTCTTCTGCTGCTGCGTCGTTTGTTTTTGTGATGGTTTTCATGTTCATATCGATCAGAGCCCAATAGGAACGATTCGTTTCTATATCCGTTTGCACATCCGTTAATTTCACTCGCAGCTCACTGTCGCTAAGCGCTTCTATTACCTCAACAAAATGATTCGCCGGCAGCTCCACATATTCTTTAAGCGGCAGGACGGGGACATCGGCTTCCGTTTATGCGGACGCGGGCGGATTCTCTTGAATATCGTCAACTTCATGTTTCTCCGCTGTCAACGCAGGTTCGTCCTTGGCCGCCGTATTGCACCCAAACATAGCCAAAATAAGCAAGAGCACCATTACCGTATGAATTGCCTTCCTCACATGATCCCGCTCCCTTTTATTTGGACCTACAACAACAAAACGTTTTGGGATTTGGAAAGTTGCGGAATTCTGCCCTTAATTTAATGAAAACGTCAGCCGACCCCCTCGTCGGCTGACGTTTTGTCCTATTGATGCGATTCCAGTTCTTGCAACCACAAAATGAGATCCTGCCGCAAGCGCGACAAGCGCCAAGATGATCACGACCGCCGTCAGCAGTCCACGTCGCACTTACCGCAAGCGGCTTACAAAATCAATCCCTACAGCGGCCAAGACTCCCGCGGCGATCGTCCATACCAGAATCCCGGTGGTCATCCACAAAGTGACATAACGTTTGGATGATCCCGACACGAGCGAGATGAACGCCCCAATATGATGGCCGAAAACGAAAGGCCCGATCAGCGCGACGCCGGGCACGCCGTATTTATTGAATAAATTTCGGGCGCGTTCCATTCGCTTGCCGGAATGGCCGCCGCTTTGTTTGGCTTTTCGACGGCGGCTCAGCTTTTCATACAATACAATAATCGCCATGACGGAAACCCAGTTTCCGAAGCATGCGGCGATAATCGTCGGAATCGCGGGGAACCCGATCACAATACCGACCGAAGCCGCCACATATCCCTCTAAAAAAGGGACAAGCGAGACCAAAAACACGGTTCCCAATTGCATAAAAAGATTGGCTTCTTTTACATTTTCCAATAGGCTTCCGATATCCATTTTTAACCTCCGGACGCTGCCCGCATGATGTGACTACCGCCCTCGTTCTCTCCAGACTATACCGCAGCCGACGCCCCCGACGACAACCATCCATATGCAAGCCTTCAAGGCCAGCACCGCCAGCATTCCGAAGCTCCCTGCCTCCGCAACAACGTTCATGGCTGCGGACAGAATGCCTGTTGGATAGTGTTTGTACCAGGCAAGAAGCGCTGTGTTGTTCTGTAACGGGAGGAGTACCGGTAAAACAACGAGGATAATTAATAACAATACGGGCAGCCATTTCGTTAATACAATTTCCTCCATCGAATTGTAAGCCAATCCGACAATGACGCCCGTCAACACAAAGGTTCCCAATACGGGCAATAGAACTATCAACAGCTGCCAGACCTGCAACAGGTCATAACCGGCAATTATGCTGCAAGTCAATACGGTAAGCAGAGAAATCGCCACGGTTACAACGGTCTTGCATCCGAGCAGTGTCAACAAAGAAACGCCTGCGCGATTAAGCGTTCGCCACTCGTTCGTTTCCTTCTCCGCGACGATCAGCAACGCTTCAACAAAGATGCCGCAGATCGAGACTGCCATGCTTATACACACCTGTACTGCGGTAAACATTTGCTGGCCGATCATGTTGTAGATGACCGCATATAAGATTGGCAGCATAATAAACATTAACACTTGCGGGCTGCGCATCACGATTCTCGTTTCCCGATACAGCAGCGCACGCCATACGGCGCTCTTTTGCTTCAAATACAGCCTCCTCCCCGCCGACTTGCTATCAGTTTACAGCGCTCAATGTCCCATAACCGTAAAAATACCGTGAAAAGCGTTAAATCGAGGGTGAAAAGCGGCAGCACGCAGTGAAAGGCGGGCATCAAATGTCCAACTGCTCCTTCAATTCCAGATATTTGGACTTGGACAGAGGAACTGTTGACCCTTGCACGCCATCCAGCTTAAGAATATAACTGTCCTTTGTCCAAGTTTCGATCTCACGCACTTGCTGCAAGTTGACGAGGTAGGAGCGATGACTGCGGAAAAATCCAAACGGGGTCAGCCGGGTTTCCAGTTGATTTAATGTCATTGCGCAAATATAGGATAGACTGTCTACGTATACGATGGCGTTGCCGTCGCGCCCTTCAATGTAATTGATCTCGAACGGATTAAGCAGCCTGATCTTGTCGTCCAGCTTGACGGGAACTTTACTGATTTCGATCATTCGCCGCACAGAATCGGAGCCTGCCTTGTCCGCATCCTGCTGCAGCGGCAGGAGTTCCCCCTTGAACAATCGATAGGTCTGGTCGCCAAGATCGGCCGCCTGCTCGGCGGAAGCAGCCACAACGAGAACGGCTTTATTCTCCCGCTTCAAAAAAGCGATCACCGCCTGCAAAATGGCTAACGATTCGTGATCCATGACCTGCATCGATTGATCAATAAATACGGCCAGCGCTTGATCTTGAAGGATGCATCTCGCCCACTGCAATCGAATTTGCTCGGAAGCGGTCAGTTTGGCGATTAACGAATCGGCTTTTCCCGTCAATCCGACCAGCGAAGCGACTTGGGCGATCTCTATTCTCGAACCAAACAAACGGCTCCAAAACTTCAAATATTCGCTTACCTTCAAGCGTTGATTTACTTTCTCTCCATTTAGCGCGAAAACAAATCGCTCCATGATCCCCTTGTCTGCAACGCGATCCTCAAATCGAATTTCTCCGCCGGAAGCGTTGTGAAGGCCCTGCAGAAGACCCATGAGCATTTCGGCCGTTTCATAAGCGGAATAGATCGCAACGGATTGTCCCGGAGCAACATTCAAATTTACCTTCGATAGGAAATCTTGGTTTCCGATCGTTTTATTCAGATTAATCAGTTCTAACAAATGCGGTCCCTCCAACCGTTCTGCTCTCCCTATAGGCCGATATTGCTTTTCAGACCTTTGTAGCTTCCCGACTCGGGAAAGCCCTGCTGAATAATCGTCATGAATTTCTTAGAGAATCCGTAGGCTACAAGCTCTTGAATCGGAACCATTTCCACAGCGCTTATCGGATTAAGATCAAACTCGTTCGATGGGAGACGTACTTCCCCTCCTGCTTTTTCGAGCAGGAAGGTGATATGTAAAAGTGAGGGCGAAGCATCAGGTTTATCGCATAGGTAAAGTAACTTGGAGACTTTGGCGGCAAGTCCTGTTTCTTCTTCGATTTCTCTAACAATTGCTTCTTCAAGCGTCTCACCTTGTTCGACCCTGCCTCCCGGCAAAGACCATTTGCGTTCAGACGTTACGTTCTGTTTGACCAATAACACTTTCTCATCCTCAATCAGTACCCCAGTTACTCTAACCTGCAAAAGATTGCTCATCGCTATTCGCCTCCCGAATACTATTTCAAAAAACTATGATAGCACAAAAGAGGGGATCGCTGCCCCTCTTCGTCGCTTCCGACTGCATTGCAATTTAATTCAATCGGTGCACCAGTTCATATTTGTTTCCGCAAGAATCTTCAAAATAGATGGCTTAATACGTTGGGCTAATCGGGAATAATCGGGGGCCACTCTAAGATCGATATGGCTAAGCTTATTCATGATTCCCCATCTCCTCCATGTATAGCACATGTTTCCTGCCAGATGGCACGCAGAACATTTTCCCAATGCAGCTTCATCTGCTCCCGCGTATTCGGATGATCCAGATGCTCTTGATGGAAGCTGATCGTTGTTCGGTCGGGGTGACTGGACAGCAGCCGGATTTGCAGCGTGGACGGCTTCTCCCAATTCTCCTTGCCCCACTTTAAGCGGAGCTGCTTGAGAGGCTTTACGACCCTGAATTGGCCCGAAATCCCTTGATCGGATACAAAAGTCTCTCCCTCGTTAAACGCAGGAGGAGGCACGTTCCCAAGCCACAATTTTGTCCCTTCGAGCGAGGTTAGAAACGACCATACCTGCTCCGGCGAGACGGGAAACGTCCTCCTAACCCCGATTTGGAAACCTGCAGCTGCCGTTTGACCAACAAGCTTCGACGATTCCCTATTTGAACGTGTCATAAATGAAGCCTCCTTTTGAAGGTTGGTTAGTACTCACTATCTTTTATTCAAAAAATCAAGGGCTTAACGCCCGGACAAACAAATCGACGCTTGAGCTCATAAAATCTTGCTTGGATTTTGCCGTAAGCTCGGACTTGACGAACAATTGCGAGATAAACGCCCCGTAATTCATCCACATAAACGTGATCGCCTGCATCTCCGCATCGGTTGCAACCATTTTGTTCTTTCTCTGCATGTCCATAAAATAATTCGTCAGCAGCTCCAACAGCTTCCGAGGATGCTTCTGCGCCTTTTCGCGGATTTCAGTCAATTCTTGATCGCTCAATACAATGAGGAACAATTGGCGGTTGCGCTCCATCATTTCGTGATACAACCGGCTGATCGTGAGCAAGTCGGTTCTCAAGTCTCCTATCACTTGCTCGTCAAAAATTTGGGTCATTTCAATCGAGTAATGATAATGGTCGACCGCTTTGTCCAGCAGGTTGATCTTGCTGCCGAAATTTCGGAACAGCGTCATCTCGCTGACGCCTGCCGCCGCGGCAATTTCCTTCGTAGATACGCCTTTGTAGCCCTTCTCGGCCATGAGGTCTATTGCTGCGCGCATCAGTTTGGCTTTGTTGTCCAAGATCCTCTTATTCTCCATCATGACCTTCCCAGCTCGATTCCACTCATTATAGTTAGTGCTCACTAACATCCTAATTTAAGCATAAGATTATCATTCTGCAATGTCAATACAATGGCTGCGAATGAAATCGCATTTGTCGTTGGAGGATTCATTGTTAAGGGTGACGCGGACCCAATACGCGGACGACGTGTAGCCGAAAGAGGATTTGCCTCCGGCGGGTCGAAACCGCTGCTGCAGCTCGGGGGATTGCACATCCTTCACGGTCCATTGTCGCTGCGCGTCTTCCAATACTTCCATGTGCGCGTTGATCGAGTAACCGGATTCGTTATTCCTCTCTGATAGCTTCCTGATCACTTTGAATTCCAGCAATACAAACACCTTATTCCGGCAGCTTGGCGAATAAGGTGTTTTCACTTGCCCGATACCCAGGGCTATTGACTTCGCAGGGTCCCCGCTTAGGCAAGCGGAAGCTTAATTTCTTAGCTTTTCCCGTTATATTCCTTGGTCGCCGTATCCAGCATCGCCTTCCAATTCGCAAAATCCGTCTCCCTTGCGATATGGCGATCCAACAGCTCTTCAAGAATATTGTCTATCTCTTCCCAAGACTTGGCCTGGAAATTGCCCTTCTCCAGAAGCTCGTCAAAGCTTGCGGAGTTGGAATGCCTGCTTATAAACGCTTCATTAAACAGCTTGCCCAACGAGATATGGTTCGGATCCTCCACAATCGTCTTCTGGCCTTGCAAATCCTTCAACAGTTCATCGAACGACATTGGCTTTTGCTTTCTCAAATTCCCACTCCTTGAATGTAGTATCACTCCTTAATTCTGCACGAAGATTTATATTTTACAAGCTTTTTATTATAGTTTACTCAAAATAGGGTCATATTCCCGATCTGTAACTCGCTTCTGAACCAGCTCGACGGGGCAACCGCCACCATCATTGATTTGTTGCACTTATTGTTGGATATTGCTGTGGTTTTGCGTCTAGAGAATGCTTACTATAAAGTCATCGACCGGTCGAATAATCCATGAAGGTGGGTAAGGATAACATGGCTAAGAAGTATTCTTCCAAGTTTGTCTTTGTCTTGGCCGCTATATTGTTGGCGAGCTGCGCAGGTATTCCCCAAGCTCCCTCGGCGCAAGCGGCGAATGGCCCCTTCGTTACCGAAATCATCGTAAGAACCGTTGAAAATTTCAAAAAGCATGCGGATGTCGTCGCCTTCATGAAGAACGCCGCCAAGCGTCATGTCTCCGTCATCAATCTGAACGTGAAGGAAGACGAAGACGATACGGTTCCTTCCGGTTACGTGTTCTATGACAGCGAGATTGCCCCCATCGCGCAAGGTTACGCCCAGTTCGACGCATTGGCCGACGTTATCGCGGAAGCGCATAGCCGGGACATTCAAGTCAGGGCCTGGATCCCGCAGTTTCACGATAAGGCCGCCTTCGATCACAATGCTTCCTGGAGAATGATGGCGCTTAAGAATGGTCAGGTCGTGCCATTCACCGGATCGAATAACAATGAATATTTCGTTAATCCAATCCACCCGGACGTACAGGCATACGAACGCTCTATCATTAGAGAAATCGTGTCCAACTATGACATTGACGGGGTCGTATTGGATTGGCTGCGCTTCGATGACTACAACATGGACATGAGCGACTATACGAGACAAGCGTATAACGCCGCTTATGGCTATGACCCCGTAACAATCGACTTCACGACCGATAATGCACAGAGAACGCAGTGGAACGATTGGAGAACGACTCAGATTGCGAACTATGTGCGCGACGTAGAAGCGGATATCGAGAGCATCGTCCCCGACCTCTTTACGGGCGTGTATATTTTGCCTCCGGAATTCGTGGAAGTCGGCCAAGATGTAGAGAAATTCAAGAACTACGTGGATTTCATATCTCCGATGGCCTATTTCGCCGACTGGGACTTCCAGCCTTCCTGGGTATACAACAGCACGGGAGTTTTGGCGCAAACCAAGGCCAAGATCGGCACCAAAGAAATCATACCCGGACTGGACGTCTGGTGGAGCAACGCGCAGTACCATGAGATCTACGCCGGAATCCGCAATCAACTTCCGGAGATTCAGAATCTGTCCTTCTTCCTCTACGGCAAATGGACGGACAACGACCTTAAGAAAATCGATAACCGCAGATCCTGGTAAGTACGCGGCAAGTATTGCGGCAGCCGCCCGCTGCCGCAGTACGTGAAGTTCATGGCAATACCGCTTAAGGAGGATCTCCGTGAAGACAAGAAGATTATTCCTGCGTCAATGGGATTTACAGCTGATGGTGATCCCGGCTCTGCTCTTTATTTTCGTCTTCAGTTACGTTCCCATGTACGGCATTCTGATTGCGTTTAAGGAGTACGACATTTTTCAAGGCTTTAACGCCAGTCCGTGGGTCGGATTGGCTAACTTCAAAGAGTTTCTCTATGCCCCGGAATTTACGACGGTCATTCGCAACACGCTCGGCATCAGCTTACTGAAGCTTATCGTCGGTTTTCCCGCTCCGATCGCGCTGGCTTTGCTGCTGAACGAGGTTAAAATTCCGCTCTTCAAGAGAGTGGTGCAGACGATCAGCTACTTGCCCCATTTCTTATCCTGGGTTATCGTGTCCGGATTCGTGGCGACCCTGCTTTCCGCCGATTACGGGAGCTTGAATATCGCTTTGGAGAAGCTGCATCTGATCGACGAGCCCGTCAATTGGTTGACGATTCCCAACTACTTCTGGACGATCTTAATCGCAACCGGGCTGTGGAAAGGCGTAGGTTTCTCGTCCATCGTCTACCTTGCCGCAATCTCCGGCGTAAATCCGGACTTGTATGAAGCCGCTTCCATCGACGGGGCGGGTCGATTCAAGAAAATCTACGCCATTACCCTGCCCTGCATTATGCCGGTTATCTCTATTTTCCTGATTCTTGCGATCGGGGATTTGCTCAGCGCCGGATTCGAGGACATTCTGCTGCTGCAATCGGATATTGTCCGGGATGTGTCCGACGTCCTGGATACGTACGTGTATAGAGTAGGCATCCGGAATTCGCTGTTCTCTTACGCTGCCGCAGTCGGGCTGTTCAAAGCGATCATCAGCGTTATCCTGCTGACCCTCGCCAACGCCATTGCCCGGAAATCCGGCAATAGCCTATGGTAAATACCCTCAGTTTGGAGATTACTTCATGAAAATATCCTATGGCGAGCGAATGTCGTCCGGTGTCATCTATTTTCTCTTGGCGTTGCTCGTATTCGTTACCTTCTATCCGTTCTGGAATTCCGCGGTCATCTCCTTCAACACCGGGTCGGACACGTCGCTCGGGGGAGTGACCTTCTGGCCGAGAGACTTTACCTTCGATAACTACGAGGTCGTCTTTCAAGACAAGCGGCTTACCCAGGCCTTCCTTATCTCCATACTGCGGACAGTGGCGGGAACGCTGCTTTCTATCATATTGACAGCTATATTCGCATACGGGATGTCCAAGAAAGAGCTTGTCGGCCGCAAGTATTACATGATCTTCTGCATCATTCCCTTATATTTCGACGGGGGCTTAATCCCCTCCTATATGCTGGTCCGTTCGCTCGGATTAATGAATTCGTTCTGGGTGATGATCATCCCGGCTCTCGTCAGCATTTGGAATATGATCGTATTTCGGACTTTCTTCCAGCAGCTGCCCGATAGTCTCGAAGAATCGGCCAGGATGGATGGATGCGGATATTGGAAGACGCTGTTCCGCATCGTCTTGCCCATCTCGGGGCCGGTCGTCGCTACATTGGCCTTGTTCACGGCCGTAGCGCATTGGAACGATTGGTTTACGGCGACGCTGTACATTTCGAACGCCAAGCTGCTGCCGATCCAGACGCTGCTTCAGCAGATCCTTAGCTCCAATATCATGTCGGAGCAGATGATGCAGACCAGTTCGGCCGCTCAAAGCCATATGGCATCCGCCCGCACAATTACGACCAAATCGCTGACGATGGCCACCATGATGGTCGCTACGATTCCTATCATTCTCGTATACCCTTTCGTTCAGAAGTATTTTGTCAAAGGCGTAATGGTAGGCTCATTGAAAGAATAACAAATAGACGAATCGAGGGGATCTCCGTTGAAGAAAAACAGCTTTGTCGTCGGTATGCTGTCCGCTGCGTTAGGCTTTGCGATCGTCATTTCGGGATGTTCGAATAAGGAAAAGGAAAATAGCGCTCCCGTCCATGAATCCAGCGCCTTCGTGTTCGGCGAAACGCCCGTGGAGTTTTCCTTCTACGGCAATTACGACTGGTACACCATGCAGCCTTGGGGAGAAGACCCCGCTTCCAAATGGATCAAGGAAAACAAAAAGGTGAACGTCATCCCCGTCCCCGCTCAAGGAGCATCCGTTCAGAAGTTTAATACGATGGTCGCCTCCAAGGATTTGCCGGACGTTATGTTCATGGATCGAGGTCCTTTAGTGGAAAAGCTGCGCCAAGCCGGGAAACTCGTTCCGCTTGACGATTATCTCGATAAATATCCGAATCTGAAGAAATTCGCCGGAGAAGAAACGTTGAACATGCTCCGATCCGACGACGGCAAGCTCTATCAATTTCCGAACTGGTATACGTCTACACCGATGGGCAACGGAGGATATATGATCAATAAAACCATCTACAAGGAGCTGGGCTCCCCCAGGTTGGAAACGTTCGACGATCTGTATGCCTACTTGAAGATCGTCAAGGAGAAGTTCCCGGACGTCATTCCCTTCGACATCGGCTACGGAACGCAAGGCATCAGCATTCTCTATTCCGGATTCGGGGAGGATCACACCGCCGCTTACACTTCGTACGGGTTCGTGCCTTCGGGTGACAAGCTGACGTCTCTCTTTGCCAATCCGGCATTCAAGGAAACGATTACGTTCGCCAGCACTCTGTTCCGCGAGAAGCTCATTACCCAAGATGCCCTTACGCAAACAAGAGATCAAGTCATCGAAAAGCTAAATACGGGTAAAGTTGCCGTATATGCTTCCTACGACACGGCGGATCTGGGCAGCCAAGCGACGGTCGAGTTGAAGAAGAACGATCCCAATGCCGGATATACGATGATCTGGCCGCTGCGCAAGGAAGGCGTAGATCCCAACAAGGTCTATCCCAACAACTACGACAGCATCGGCTGGAACGTTAACGTCATTACGACCGAAGCCAAAAATCCGGAGGGAATATTCGCTTACCTGGATTGGTTAACGGGGGAGGAAGGAGAACGTATCATTTTCTGGGGACCCGAAGGCTTGTATTGGGAAGGTACGGACGAGAACGGCGCGCCGATCTGGACGGAGAAGTTCAAGACCGACGTGGAAGAAAGAACCAAATTCATGGCCGTTACGGACAGCTTTCAATGGGCCGGCAATACGAGCTTTATCGACGGTTCCAAGGCGAGCAACAACATGAAGCTGCCGGAGGATCAACGCGATTGGGCGGCGGAAGCCCAGTTCACGATTGCATGGAAAACCTCCTTTAACACGACGCAATTTTCCAACTTGACTCCGGACCCCGCATCCGAAGAAGGCAAAGTTCTGCAGAAAGTAGCGGATATCGAAACCAGCGTCATTGCCAAAGGTCTCTATGCCGGAAGCGATGAGGAGGTCGAGAAAATCATTAAGGATGGCGAGGATGCCGCGAATAAGGCCGGTTACGTTAAGCTTCTGGAGTACGAAACGGCAAGGTGGCAAGAAAATCTTAAAAAAATGAACGGCAATTAAACCGGAAGTCCCGGCTGAATTCAAGAATCGACTTCGAATACACTTCAAGTAATGCTTCGTAATCAAAATTGGACTTTTGGAACTACCTCTAGAGAGTATACTAGAAATAGTATGCTCTTTCGGCATGACACAGGAAGGGGAGAAATCCGGATGTACAACGTGCTGCTTGTGGACGATGAGGATTTAGACTTGGAGGCGTTGCGAAGATTCATTCCATGGGAGCAACTGAACATGCAAGTCGTAAGCGCGCAGAACAGCGCGATTTCCGCCGCCAAATACATCGGCCAAGCGGAGCTGGACGTCCTTGTTACCGATATTCGCATGCCCCAAATGTCCGGCTTGGAGCTAGCCAAGCTGGCGCAAGAGAGAAACAAAAGCATACGAATCGTCTTTATCAGCGGGTACGAGGATTTCTCCTACGCCAAGCAGGCTTTAAGTCTTAATGCCTGTTCCTATATCTTGAAACCGGTTAACGACAACGAGGTTTATGAAGCTTTAACCAAAGTAAAGGAAATGCTGGACCAGGAGCAGAGCCGGAAGCAAACGGAAAGAGCCTATATGGAAATCGTACAAGCCCGGAGTACGGATCGCAAGCCTCCATTGCCCGACTTGAAACAAGCCCTCGCGGATTACGATAAAAAGCAAAACAAGAAAAACCCAAAATTGGCTCAGGAAATTATCGCCTATATTCACGCTCACATTCATGAAGTCATTACTTTGCGAAATGCCGCAAATACCTTCTCTTACACCCCCAATTATCTCGGGTTAATGTTCAGGGAAGAAACGGGAGTCGCCTTTACGGATTACGTGATTCAAGCCCGTCTTTTGAAAGCCCAGGAGCTGCTAACGGATACGAATCTGAAAATATATGAAATCGCGGATAAAGTAGGTTACCGGAATCTGAATTATTTCAGCAAACAATTCAAAGATTGCTTCGGGATATCTCCGTTGGAATTCAGAAGGCAAAGCTGATCGGGGGCAGGCATTCGGATGGAGGACACGCGTAAAAGATATATTCCCTTCGGCTATAAGCTATTGATCTCCTATATTCTTATTTGCCTCGTGCCGATTATCGCGATCGGCTTATTCTCTTATACGACCTTCATGCGCTCGATGAAAGAGCAAAAACGCGACAATATGATGGAAACGCTTCAGCAGATCGGGGACAATGTCGCTTTCAAGCTTGACGATATACGCCGCATATCCGATCTCCTGTACAACGACGACACCCTTGCGAGTGATATTCAGAACTATAACATGGGCTGGGATAGCTACGAGAGTACCGTCAGATATGTCATTCCCAAATTCCAAAGCACGATAAACGCCACCGGGCAAGAGATTCAATTGACCGTTTACATGAACAATCCGGCATTTCCCGAGATCTACGGAAAATCCGAGCAGCAGATCGATCCTCTCGGGGAGCAGAAGCGTTCTTTCGAAATGTACAACATTAGCCGCATCGAGAATGAAGATTGGTACAAGCGGTTTCCGGAAGAACAATACGGGAAAACGATGTTATGGCAGCAGGTCGGAGACGATCGCGAGCACGGCAATATTTCCTTCCTGCGCAGACTGGTCGACTCGAGCGACCCGTTCACGCATAGCCAAATCGGCTTTATCCGAATTACGACCAAGATCGCCGGAATTTTTCAAAGCTTGGATTATCGCAAGCTGGGAACGGGTACGCTGGTGTTTGCGATCGATGCCCGGGACAGGATCGCGTATTCCTCGGAGGATACTTTAATTCATCGCAGTCTGGTCGACTACGCATCGGATAACAAGATGGTCATCTCGCAAGAGCTTCCCGGAATCAATATGAAATTAGCCGCTGTAATTCCGATTGAACTCTTGGAAAACAACGCGAAGCGGCTCGCGAATTGGACCGTCCTCGTCTGTCTGATCAGCATATCCGTATGCGCCATTGCCAGCATCTTCATTTCTCGGGTGTTCTCGAAACGGATCGGCAAGGTGGTTTCCTTACTCCGCATGTTCCAAGAAGGCGAGTTCGACAAACGAATCCGCTATAAGGGCGGCGACGAATTTACGTTCATCGCGTCCGGTCTGAATCAGTTGGGCGAGCATATGAACCGGTTGATTAAAGAAACGTACCTGACCAAGATAGAGAAGCAGGAGCTCGAGCTGGAATCGCTGCAAGCGCAGATCAACCCTCATTTTCTATACAATACGCTCTCTTCGATCAGCCGCTTGGCCAAATTCGGGGAGCTGGAGAAGCTTCAATCGATGGTCATGGAGCTGTCCAAGTTTTATCGATATTCGCTGAACAACGGCGAGACGCTCATCTCGGTCGCCAAGGAACTCGAGCAGATCAAAGCGTATATCGAGATTCAAAAAATCAAATACACGGATCGATTGGTCGCCGAGTTCGAAGTGGACCCTGCTGTTCTGGTCTACGACACGGTTAAGCTGATCTTGCAGCCCTTCGTCGAGAACGCCATCGATCACGGCTGGAGCGGAGAAGGAATTATCCGCATCGGGATTCATGCCGTCATGGACGAAGGGCATATCGTCTTCCGCATCATAGACGACGGGTCCGGGATGAGCGAAGATACGATTGCCCAGATCTTCAAGCCGAACGACGGAGTCTATTTAGGCTATGGGATTCGTAACGTCGAACAGCGGATCCGATTATATTTCGGCAACGAATACGGAGTGTCCATTCGGAGCAAGATCGGCGGCGGCACCGGGATAACGATTACGATCCCCGCCACGGCCAGACAACGATTAAATTCGGATTGAATCGTATTTTCGCCATTCACGCCACTTCGCCATGGGACATCCCCTATCGCTCTCGCCCAGCATTGTCGGACTGCCTTAGAAGATCGCCATATCCCTGATCTGCATCTCGCTTCTGAAGACGCCGGGAACCTCCCAGCCGATATAGATCGCTTCCAATCCGAGATCGGAGTAGGAGACTCCGTCAAAATATCCGTTCTGCTTGGCAATCTCCAGCGCCTGTTCGATGTGCGGCTGCAGTTCGACGTCGACGCGATGCCATTGTCCGTCTCCGGTCGGCGAATCGTACAGGCCGCCGCCGTCAAGCGTATAGATGAGCTTGTGCGTGTCTCCCGCCGGGTTGAAGCCGCTATCGATATGCCATTCTCCCGGCGGAACGTCGTGGCGGTTGTCATAGATCGGCACGCAGAAGTTCAGAAAGTCCCCGCTGCCGGACAGATCCCCGACGATGAGATAAAATACGGCAATCGAGGCATGAAGGCCCGGATCGTACTGCTCCGGCGGCATCAGGGACTCGGACTCCGTAATCCGGGCTTCGAAGCGCAGACGCAGATTGCCCCGGTCCGCGAGCCGGTACGGGCTCGCGTATCGCTGCTCAAGGTACAAATGCACCCAGGGGTCGGTCGGCCTGACGCGGGGCGCGTCGTACTCCTCTCCCGTATCCACCCGGAGAGTTACGGTTCCGTCGTCCGCTACGTCCAACGTTTTGGCCGCGTTCTCGTACGTATACCGTTTGTCGTAGCGCTTTCCCGTTATTTTGGCGATATCGCTCTTCGAATTCCATTGCGACACGATCCATTCCGACTTCAGCCCTTCCAGATCGCGGCCGAAATCCAGCTTTCCGCTTACGCGGGCCGCGCCGGGAATCGGATGAAACACCATCGCTCCGCGCTCGAAGCCCGTGTCGAGAATCCAATTGTCTGCCGATTCGTTGTCCGCTCCGGACGGCGAACACGTGCAACCGGTCTGGGCGAGCGGGATAGAGATAGCCAGCATCCAGCAACCCAAAGATCGAAGAATGCGGTTCATTCATTCGCCCTCCCTGCTATATCCGTCAGCCCGACGCTGACGATATGACCTCTCGCGTCTACGGCGTTCGTGTAGTAAGCTTTCGTCTTGGCGGGCAACACGGCTTCGACCCGCGGCTTCAGACCTTCGTCCGCCGGCACATTCACGACCCGCTTGCTCCATACCGGACTGAGTCGATCGGATACGTTCAACGTATAGTAGAACTCCGCGCGAACAATCGGCTCGGGACTATCCAGCTCGATTGAGACATCGACACCGTCGGCCCCTTCCCGCCATTCGTGACGGACGATGCGCGCCAGCGGCGCTGCCCCGGATACGACGCTGTCCGCAAAGGCGTAAATTTCCGGCGGACGGACGGCTTCCTCCTGATTGTGCGGCATGCCGGGATGAATGCTCAGAACGGAGTTGTCCTTCACGACCTCGTAGGATTTGGTAAATACGGTCAGCGGAAAATGGGCGTCGTTATCCCCGTTCACCCACAGCATCGGCAGCTTGACGCGTCGTAAATAGACGGAAGGCTCCCACAGACGCTCGAACCTCGCCCGGGTTTCCTCCGGCCAGCTCCGATAGGCGTCGCCGAAATAGCTTTCCGACTCGGCTACGAATCCGCTGCCGTAGACCGGAATCGCGAAGCGGTACCGCTCGTCGATGCCGACCGCAATTTCCGTCAATACCGCGCCCCACGATACCCCGACGATTCCGATTCGCTGCGGATCGACGCCCGACAGCGAACGCAGAAGCGAATGCGCGAGGGCGATGTCCGCAACGGCATGGTAAGTCCATTGCTCCCGCTCCGGTCTGTCGATGTCCTTCCATACCGGCTGATTGGCCGGCCCTCCCCATTCGTGAGGCTTGTATCCGCCTGCCTGCTCATCCCACTCTGGCAGATGACCTTCCAGATCCATCGCGATGGCGGCATAGCCTCGGCGGTTCCACTCCCTAACCCAATCGGAATAAGCGGTGCCTGCGCCGCCGTGCACAAGAACGACGGCCGGTACCCCGGCCTCGCCGGAGGCCGTTGCCGATTCCGGCACGCCGACGTAAGCGAATACTTTCGTCGGTTTATCTCCATACGGCAGCCCTTCATAGAATAGCGCCCTGACGCCGTCTGCGGCATCATGCTCCGGCGCATAGGCGAAAGCGGGGATTTCCATTAGCCTCTTCCTTTCCCATGGTTCCGAATCCGGTGCTGTCCCGCATCCCGGAAGTCCGAGGATCAGGAGCGCAGCGGCAATAAGTGCGGCGACCGCGCTGACGGCGACCTTGGAGAACATCGCGTTTCCCCCTTAACCGGAACTGCCCGGCATGCGGCACGCGAACTCGGCGCCATCCTTCCCCTCGACGCACCGAACCGTTCCGTCCGGCAGCCGAACGTTCGCCGACCTCCCGCGCAGCCCGGCTACCTCCAGCCGGAACTCTCCTTCGGAAATGCACCACGCCACCTCCACCGGTCCGTGCCGGGTTGCGGCTTGGCCCCGCGCCCATTGCAGCGGACCCGGCCGCGGCTCGATCCGGATGCGTTCGTATCCGATGCCGTCCGGCTTTACGCCGAGAATTTCGGACGTGAATTCGTACAACGGCACGGCTCCCCAGGCATGGCAATCGCTGCGCTGGGATACCGGATCCTCCAGCCATGTCGTCAAATGCAGGCCGATCTGCTCCCGCCACCGCTCCCACAGCGCGAAGCTAAGGTCGTACCGTTCGGCCGAGGACAAAGCGCGGAACAGAAAGAAAGCCATCGAGTAAGACACCTGCGGCAAGGAGGAATCCTCCATCAGCCGTTCCGCCAGCTCAGATGCTTCCTGCCCGTGCACCGCTCCCGAGAGGATCGCCCAGATTTGCGCATGCTGACTGTGCGACTCCAGCCCGGGTCCGTCCCGGTACAAGCCCCGCTCGGCTGAGCGGCAGCGGGCGTTGACCGCCGCGAGAATTTCCTTCGCGCGGCCCCTGTACTCGCGGGCCGTCTCCGGCCGGCCGGTTGCCTCGTTGATGAAGGCGGCCTTCTCCAGCGCGTCCGCATACATCAGGTTATACACGGTCAACGGGCCTTCCGAAGACGGAACGCCGCGCGTCCGCTCCCACTCCTTCACCCAATCGACATAGGACCAATACCCTCGCGGCGCGGCTCCGACGAGACCGTCGCCGCCGATCCGGCGCGCGAACCAGTCCAGCACGGCGTCCACGGTCGGACGGTAGCGTGCCGCATGCTCAGCGTCTCCGTAATACAGCAGATGGTCGTACAGCATCATGATCCAATACAGCGCGAAGCCGGGAATGACCTGCGGCTGGATCGACGGATAACGGCTCAGCAGCATGCCGCCGGGCAGCAGGGAACTGTGGAATTCATAGATCGCCTTGCGCGCCAGCCGGTCGTCCCCGCTAATCGCATACGTGAACATCGCCTGCAGACGGGTATCCATGCTGTACTGCAGCTGCTCATAGAACGGGCAGTCATAGTAACCCTCGTGCATGCAGCGTTGCAGCGTGCGCACGCTGACGTCCCACAGCGGCCCCAGACTGGAATCGGAGGCTTCGAAGAAAGCCCGGACTTCAAGCGGGTAGCCGGTTTCCCGGTAGTACGCACGATGAATGACGAGCGGCTCGCCGCCCGCCTCGACTTCAAGCCGGACAAAGCGGAACGTGCGGAACAGGAACGTTTCATAAATCTCGTCTCCCGCCATCCGGCCCGCCACCGCATACCGCTCGAGGTACCCCCGCAGGACGTTGCCTTCGGCCTTATCGCGGACGCCTTTGACGCCATCTTCCGATTCATAGCCCTCCGAGCACAGAAAGCGGATCTCGCTTCCCCGTCCGCCGGCCATCTCCATTCGCAAATACCCCGTCGTCAGCTCTCCGGCGTCCAGCTCTACGACCGCCTTGCCGTGCGCGGGCAGCCGAAGCCACTCCCGCTCGGACGAAGCCTCCCGCATTACAACTCCCGGAGACCTCTCCTCCTCGCGGGTAACGCTCACGAAGGCTCTGTCCCGCTCGAACATCGGCGGAATCGTCCGCGCCGCAAGCTGCCAGGGTGTCAAGAAACCGTCGTGCTCCAGATGGGTTTGTGCAATGACAACGGCCCGCTTCCAGTCCCGGTCGTCGAACTCCGTTTCCTGCCAGCCGTGCGGAAGCCGGTCTCCCTCGACCGACTCCCCGCCGCCGACGCAGGTATAGCTTTCCGGCAGGAACGCGATCGCGTCGTCCACCCGGCACAGCCACGACTCGTCCGTATCGAGCCGCAGCAGTTCTTGTCCATGTGAATCCGTTACCCTGCCTTGAAAAAGCAAAGCTCCGGTATGCGCGCTCGGAATCGCGGAAGGACGAGGCTCCCCTTCCTTATAATGCAGCACCTTCACGGCCAGCGTGTTAAGACCGTCTCTTAAAAACGCGGACAAATCTATCGTTTCGTAATAGTGGGTGCGCAGATCGCCCCGGGCCGGCCCCGTCGACGCCGAAACGCCGTTCACGTACAGACGGTAGCGGCTGTCAGCCGACACGTCCGCGATCAAGCGGACCGCAGAGACGTCCGCGAGCTGAAACGTTTTGCGGAAATAGATCAGCTCGTTGCCGTCCGCCCGCTCCCCGCGATGGCGCTCCGTCCAGATCCACGAGGCCTCCCACGCTTTATTTTCCTCCATTGCCGCTTCTTCACCTCCTTCTCCATTCTCCGCTCACGGCACGAAGCAAATCTTGATCGCCTCTTGATCCCGCAGCAGCCGGACGGCCTCCCCGTAAGCCTCCAACGGAAGCTCCTTGGAAATCAAGGGCCGCATCTCCAGCTTGCCGGCAACGATAAGCGCCAGCGCATACTCTGCGGATTCCCGAAAATGACCCGGGTAGCCGATGACGCTCAGCCCCGAATGGTTCAGGACATAATCCTCCCGCTGGACGGCGAACAGCGCGACCGCTTCCTTCGTATGGTCCATCATGTAACTGACCGCAGCCGGGTATCCGACGCAATCGACGGCGATATCCGGCGCCCCCGCCTCCGTCCGAGCGGCAAGCTCGTCCGATCCGGCTTCGTACGTCCGGTCTGCGCCCAACGACTTCGCCAGCTCCCGGCGCGAGGCGAGAGGATCGATGCCGACGACCTCCGTGGCCCCTTCGGCCTTCAGCATCTGCAGGGCGATCAGACCGGCAGGACCTAGCCCATTGACCGCGCACCGTTTGCCTTCTATGCCCAGAGTGCGCTTAAGCCGAATAATCGTGCCGGCAATGCACATCGCCAACTCCAGCGATACGACCTGCGTGTAATGCAGCTCCTGCGGCACCTCGATCACGTCGGCCTCGTCCATGACCACGTATTCGGCGTAGCATCCGGGACGAAGCTGTCCCGGATCGCGCCATGCGCATACGGTTTGACCGACTGCGAGCCTCGCTCCTTCGCCCGCGGACGCGATCGTCCCGGTCATCTCATGTCCCGGCTGCCCCGGAATATAGGGAAAGGGGACTGGCCCCTGATGGGCAAACATCGGCTTGCCGTGATAGATGTGCAGATCCCATTGGGGACACGTCGTCACCGCCTTCACCTGGACCAGCACCTGTCCCGGACCCGGCTCGGGAATCGGCACGCGGACGACCTCCGCCTGTTCCTTCCCGCGAATCACAAGCGTTCTCATTGTTTCCATGCCATATGGCTCCTCTCAATCTCTCTCTCAAGCTGCCGCTCGTTCCGGCAATTCGTTACGATTCCGATACGCCTTCCCAATCCAGCAGAACGCCCAGACAAGCTTCGCTGCCTCCGCGAATCAGCTCCCACGCCTTCTCCGCCTCGTGCGCCGGATAACGATGTGTGATGAGCGGCACCGTCTTCAGCCAGCCTTCGCGAATCGCCTGTATTGTCGCCTCCATCCTCGGTCCCGTCCAGCCCGAGGGAGTATGCAGCGTAATCTCCTGCTCCCTCAGCTTCTGAATATCGACGACGCCTTCCGTGCCGAGATAACCCGCGGACACGAGATGGCTGTCTCGCTTCATCAGCGGCTGCAGCTCTCGCACACTCTCCATCGCGCCGACCGTATCGACGACGATCGCCACGGCCTCGCCTCGCAGCGCCGAGCCAGGCGACTCCCGCCGCATATTCACCTTGCGAACCGACGCCTCCGCCAGCCCAAGCCTGCCGTCATGCCGACCGAGCATCGCGACCTCCGCGCCGCGATGGGCCAGCGTCTGGGCGGCCCAATGTCCGACAAGCCCGTCGCCGACCACGACGGCCAGCTCGCCCGGCGCAACCGCGGGACGCATCCCGCAGTTGTAGCCGACTTGCGCCAGCACCAGACCGGCATAGGCGGTCATGGACAGATCGTCCGTCTCGTCCGGCAGCTTCCACACCTGATCGGCGCCAGAGACGGAGGGCTGAATGTGGCCGGCTTCGGCGAAGAATAGCCCGGAGACGCGGCTCATCGCCACGAACACCCGGTCTCCCTCCTTCAATCCCTTCACGTCACGCCCGACCGAGCGCACGATGCCGACCTTCTGATACCCGGCCGCATGCGGGAAGGGCCAAGGATCGCCCTCCGCGTACGGCCGTTCTCCGGCAATCCGCTCGCCGCGCAGGAACGAGCCTTCCGTTCCCGCGCTGATCCACGAATGCCGCACCTTTACGACGATGTCGTCGTCTCCCGGCTCCGGAATATCGACCGTTTGGAACGATACGCGATTCCGGTCCGGAAAGACGACCGCTTTCCCTTTCAATGCGCATTCCCCTCGTCCGGTTTATTTTTTGGCGTCGTACGCCTCCTGATAAAGCTCCAAATAGCGGGCCAAATTCATGTCGTCCAAGCTTTTCACATAGGAATCCCAGTCCTTGTCGATATCGACGTCGCCGTTGATCGAACGGACGAGCATCTCGTTCACCCGGTTGTGCAGCGTCAGCTGCAGGTCGGCGATTTCCGCGGAATCCTCGTCGGACAAGTACAGCGGAGGCACGATTTGGTCCAGATCGGCCTTGTACGGATCGTACTTCTCCTTCGTCTCCGTATACAGCAGCTTCTCCAGAGGATTGGCCGGATCGTCGACCTGAGCCAGACGGAGAGTCGACGGGTTGTAGATCGGCCCGGACAACGACCAATGCGAATTCTGAACGTTGCCCCACGAGGTCAGCGGCTTCCAGATCGCCTGCTCGCCGTTGATGCCGAGCTCCCCCTCCTTCGCCCAGTCCCATTCGACGCCGAGACGTCCGTAGGAGCTGCGCATCGTCGTTTCGGTATTGTACATGAAGTCGAGCAGGCGGAAGGCGGCCTCCGGATTCGTCGCGTCCTTGGTGATGACGTAGGCGCCCGTATTCAACACGCCGTAAGGATCGTACGGCGTAACCTGGACGCCTCCCGGCCCTTTCAATGGAGGAACGGCTACGTACTCCTTCCATCTGCCGCTCTCGCCGAAAAATTGCGTAAACTCGCCCATATGCAGCGTCGTCGCCGCGCCGAGAATCGGGACGTCCGGATTTTCCCCCAGCTGCTTGAGCTGGTTGCCGTCCTGCGTCAGCGCCTGCGGGTCCATCAGACCGTCGGCGTACAAACGATGCAAATATTTAAGCCCTTCCTTCCACTCCGGCTTGTTGTACGGCACCTCGATCTTGCCGTTGGCGGCCGTAAGCCATGACATCGGCGAATAGGTGAACGAGTTCATCAGGAAATTCTGCACTTGCGTCACGTATCCCGTCGGCGAACCGGAGAACGGGATTTCGTCCGCCTTGCCGTTCCCGTTCGGATCCTGCGTCTTGAACGCCTCGAGCACGTTGTAGAACTCCTCGGTCGTCGTGGGCATCGGCAGGTTCAGCTTGTCGAGCCAAGGCTTGTAGATCCACATTTTCTGCATGAACATCGCGTGGAAGCCTTCGTTCGGAGCCGGCATCGCGTAGATGTTGCCATCGGGCGCGGTGATCGTCTCCTTCACGTACGGCATCTGCTCGAACATCTTTTTCGTCTCGACGCCATACTGATCCACCAGATCGTTCAACGGCCGGAACAAGCCCTGCGCGCCGAAGATCATCTGCTGCGCCGGCGAAATTCCCATTGTCATAATGACGTCGGGCAGCTTCTCCCCGCTCGCCAGCACCAGATTCAGTTTCTCCGAAGCCGACTTCTCGGGCAGAATGTCCCATTCGATGTGAATGTTCGTCTGCTCCTCCAAATATTTCGTGAATTCATTCGTGGCGAAATCCTCGACGAGCGAGTTGGCGTGCGTCATAATCCGAAGCGTCGTTTTCTCTTTCGTAATCGGCAGCTCTCCTGCCGCCGACGTTGCGCCCGAATCGGAGGCGCTTGAGGACGGCGAACCTGCGGACGGCGACGCCGATCCGGTATTCCCCCCGCCGTTATTCCCGGAACACGCGCTGACAAGAACGGATAAGGCAAGCAGAAGCACCGCGAATGAATAATGGCCTTTCTTCAAGCCGAACACCCCTTTGATTTGTAGTTTGGGTTAACCTTTCAACGAACCGATCATGACCCCTTTGACAAAATGCTTCTGCACAAACGGGTACACGATCATGAGCGGCACGGTGGCGACGACGATCAACGAATATTTCAGCAGATTGCTCAGCCCTTCCCGCTTGGCCGCGCTCTGTACGTCGACGACCGTGGACAGCATATCCATGTTGATGTTGTTCTGAATCAGAATCTCCCTCAGCACGATCTGCAGCGGATACAAGTTCTGGCTCTTCAGAAAAATAAACGCGCTGAAATACTGATTCCAATGGCCGACCGCGTAAAACAAAGTGATGACGGCGATGATCGGCATGGACAGCGGAAGGACGATTTTGCGCACGAAGGTGAAGTCGCTGCAGCCGTCCAATTGCGCCGCCTCCAGCATTTCTTCCGGAATCGACGTTTGGAAATAAGTCCGCGTTATGACCACATTCCATACCCCCAATGCGCCCGGCAGCAGCATCGCCCAGACCGTGTCGAGCATGCCGAGATTGCGGACGAGAATGTAGAACGGAATCAGGCCTCCGGAGAACATCGTCGTGAACACGAACAGAAACATAAAGAAATTGCGTCCGTACAGATCCTTCCTTGCCAGCGGATAGGCCGCCAGAATCGTCAGCGTCACGTTGATCGCCGTACCCGCTACCATATAGAAGAGAGAATTGCGAAAGCCGGAGCCGATCAGTTTATGGTGAAACACCGCCTCGTAGCCGTCCAGCGTGAAGCCGACCGGCCACAGCCACACCCGGCCCGATACGATGGCATCGGGGCTGCTGAACGAAGCGCTTAAGACATAGAGAAGCGGATACAGCACCGACAGCAGAAACAGCGTCAACACGATGTAATTCAGCACGGTAAACCAGCGATCCCCGCCGGAATCGCGGATAGAGCGATTATCCAATTCCAGGTCTCCTTTCCCGCTGGCGCTCTTACCACAGACTCGTCTGTTTCGTTCTGCGCGCCACCTGGTTGACCAGCACGAGCAGCGCCAGGTTAATCACGGATTTGAACAGACCGATGAGCGTGGAATACGAATAGTTCATGGCCGGAGAATTCAAAGCCACCTTGTACACGTAAGTATCGATGACCTCGGAAGTCCGCAGGTTCAACGAATTTTGCATCAGCAAAATTTTCTCGTAGCCGACGTCGAGCAAATGCCCCATGTTGATGATCAGCAAAATAACGGCGATCGGCATAATCCCGGGCAAATCGACGTGCCACATGCGTCTGAGCTTGCTCGCCCCGTCGATGACGGCGGATTCGTGAAGCGCCGGATCGATGCCGGCCAGCGCCGCCAAATAGATAATGCAGCTGAAGCCCATCATCTGCCACACGCCGGACCAGACATAGATCGATTGGAACAGTCCCGCCTTGGCCAGAAATGCAATCGGCTCGAAGCCCAGCGCCTGGATGAAGTGATTGACGATCCCCTTCCGCGGATCAAGCAGCTCGAAAATAATGCCGACCATGACGACCACGGAAATAAAGTAAGGCGCGTACGTAATCATCTGTACGCTTTTCTTGAACGCCAGGCTGCGCACGTAGTTCAAGCTGAGCGCAAGCAGAATCGGAAAAGGAAATCCGGCGAGCAAGCTGTACAAGCTGATCGACAGCGTGTTCCGAAGCAGTCTCCAGAACTCGTAAGAATTCACGAATCGGTCGAAGTGCTTGAGCCCGACCCATTCGCTCCCCCAGATCCCTTTTGTAACCACATAGTTCTTGAATGCGATCTGCGCCCCGTACATCGGAACATAGTTGAACAAGATGACGAACAGTACCGGCAGCGCAAGCATGAGATATAACTGCCGGCCTTTGCGGATTTTCTGCCATCTCGTCTGTCCGGTCCTCCCGGAACGATACGCCGCGATTGTTGGTTCGCCCGGCATGCGCAGTCTCACCCCCTCTCGTCCCCTTCGGAATTTTGTAAGCCTTTACAACGTTGCCCTCTCATTATAAACTGAGAGGGCATTTCTGTATTTGCATTACATCTTGTTGTTGGCCGGTAGTCCCCGGTATTTTAACGGTGCGTAATTGCACATATCGAGAAATCTATTTGCATTCCATTGACTTTCCGAGCTTTTCAGCCGATTGGAGGACCTTCCGATGCACATTCGCAAATACGGCAACATCACCTTTACTTCTCCTCAACGCTACGAGAGCGGCGGCATTCATCCCTATCATCACGAGATTCTGTATATTTCTTCAGGAGAGGTTCAATTGACCTGGATGAATCACGTTTACGAGACGAAAGGGCCCGCGCTGTTCTTCATGACGCCGAACACCCCGCATCAGCTGACAAAGCTGTCCACGCAATACAGTTTTCTATTTATAGAAGCCGAGATGCAGCATGATCCTTTCCTCAGTCTGTCGGAGATCATTCGCTGGAACGAGCTCCAGATCGGGATGCAGTCCCCTTCCTATGCCTTATCCGCAGTCATTCAGACGATGAATATGATTCGCAACCATTTCGAGTCGGAGCTGTCCGTCGACAGCGGCTTGCTGAACCGGCTCGTAGCGGCCGAGATGCAGAAGGTGGTCGTGCTCGTGCGCCATATCGTATCGCTTGCGCTGTACGCCAACGCCAAGCCCGACAAGAAGGAACGGCGCGATGCGGACGGCGGCAAATCCGAAACCGAGGAAGCGGTGGAGCAGCTGATGCACTTCATGGAGTCGTACTACCGGGAAAACATTACAATGAAGGATCTGACCGACCGGATTCATCTAAACCCGTCCTATCTGATCCGCGTGTTCAAGCAGATGAAGGGCATGACTCCGTTCCAATATTTGAACAGTCTGCGGATGAACGCCGCCCTCAGCCACTTGAGCTGCACCGACCTGTCGATCCAGGACATCGTCAAGCTGACCGGGTATCAAAGCATTCATTATTTCAGCCGGGTATTCAAAAATACGTACGGCGTAAGTCCGTCGCAGTGGAGACTGAACGGGGGCAAAGCGGAGAACGAAGGGTAGCGGAGAGGTGCGTTAAGTCCGAATGTCAGTCAAGTGCAAACCGGATATTGGACATAAGAAGTTGGAGCGCCTTGACGGACCAAGGTCGAGGCGCAACAACAAGATGTCGTGTAAATACTTTTTCCTTCTTCCCAACTATAATAGGGCTCAGTAATTTGTAAGGGCTTACAACAATCGGATCGAAGGAGGAAAATGACAATGAAAAAAACGATCGCTGCGGGTATGCTCGCTTCCATCGTCTGGCTTCCGCTCGGCGCGCAAGCGGCGCTTGCCGAAGGCGGACCGGCGGCGTCCTCGTCCGCCGAGCCGCGGATCGGACTGCTCGCCGCCATTCCGGACATGTGGAGCTTCCCGGATTCGGCCATTCAGGACGTAGCCGACGCGGGCGTCGACGTCGTGGAGCTGAAGGCGGTGGCCAACGACCCGCTGGCGCATCCGAATCCCGGAGGCGACGGCGTCATGAGCGCCAAAGGCACGTACGACTTCTCCCTGCTCGACGCGCAGATCGACCGCTGGGAGGCGAAAGGCATCCGGGTCGTGCTCGAGGTGACGCTGAACGGCTCGTTCCGGCAGGACTGGTGGCCGGAGTATTATGCCGATTATGTGGCGGAGGACGGCTCGATTCTCCCGAATCGCTTCAACGTCTATGTTCCCGCGCTGCAAAACGGCTACGACAGCTTTATCGAAGCGGTAGTCGCTCATTACGACGGAGACGACGGCGTTTACGGGTTCTATATTGACGGGCCAGGCTACTACGGGGAAGTGGAGATGCTGACCGACAATTACGCTAGCCCGAAGTTTTACAGCTACGACTCGCATGCCAAATCGGCCTTCCGCTCCTATCTTCAGACCGTCTATCCGAGCGTAGCCGCGCTGAATGCGGCATGGAGCTCCTCGTATACCGTCTGGGGCGACGTTCACCCTCCGCTGCCGGACTATTCTCTCGGGGAGGGCGAGGTGGATCTGCGGCAGAGTTGGTCGGACTTTGTGACCTGGCGTCATACGTTCCTCTACGACGTCATGGAGAGATGGCTCTCAACGGCCAAGAGCGCGACGTCCAAACCGCTCGGCATTAAGATCGGCGGCGCCAAGATGGGCTCCAATCCGAACTCCGCCGCCTTCTCGGCGTCCACGGCCGATTTGCTCAAGCTGTTAGCCAGCGGCGGGCATCCCGCCTTTTTCGACGACACGAACAATGAGAACTTGAGCTCTATGCGCCACAGCACGACGATCGGCAGCCATTACGGCGTCAAAATCTGGGGAGAAGGCGACGGCGGCATCCCGTCCGTCTCGTACAATCAGCAGCGGCAGAACGCGGCCAATCTGTTAATGTCGGGCGCCGATACGATGCACTACGCCTACGTGGAGTGGCTGTTCAAGGGCTTCGATTGGGGCACCGCCTCCTGGACGGGCGGCTTCGAGAAGACGAAGGACTATTATTACTGGAAAAGCCTGAACGAAACGGTTAAGCAATATCGGCCCGATTACGAGCCGAGCGAGGTCGCCTTCTTCCAATCGCACTATTCGTCCTGGTATCGGGGCGGCGACAAGACGAACCGCGACGTCAGCCTCGTCTACGATGCCGAGATGACGCACGGCGCCTACGGCGCATACGCTTCGTGGGCCCGCTATTTGACCACGCCGGACGTCGTGGACGAGCAGCTTATTCTGGACGATATTTTGAGCCGCTACAAGGTGCTGATCGTGCCGAATACGTCGAGCACCGTCACGCTGGAATCGGTCGGCGACAAAATCAAAGCATGGGTGCAGGCTGGAGGCAGGCTGGTTACGTTCGGGGAAGGCGCGCTCACGTATCAGATCGACGAAGACCGGCGCCTCGTCGCTTCGGCCCCGTCCGATCCTGCGAACTGGAGCCTGGGCCTCAGCGGCGGCACAGCGGCGGCATCGACGGCCAGCCGGGAATGGCGCGTTGCCGATAGCAAACCGGCTTGGCTCGCCTCGCTGACGACGGCCGACGAGGGCGAGCTGCCCGCGATCGACAAGGCCTTCGTCTCGCTGGCGGCGGGAGCCGTTCCGGTCGTGGAGGACGGCGACGGCAACGCGCTCGTCGTCGAGTATCCGTACGGCTCGGGCAGCGTGCTGTTCACGACGACTCGCGTACAGAACAACGCCTTCTTTAACGAGATCATGCCGAACATCTTGTCCGACTTCGCAGATTCGGCAGGCGTCGCGCGGCCTATTCGGTTCGAACCGACCGTTGCGGCCGCCTATACGGGCACCGATGCGGCCAGCGGCAGCAAGCTCGTCGTTTCCTACAGCGGCAAAAACCTGATGGATTCCCAATATGACGAAGCAGGCGGCGTTCAGCAGCGGATCGAGTTCTCCCCCTCGCTGGCTGGCAGCGCCGAGGTGCTGCAGTTCACCAAGTATTACGGAAATCCGTCCGTCGGCTCTCCCGGCGCGCGCGATACGATGACCGACGCGATCGCGACGACGGTCACTCTTCCGGCAGACGTCACGCACTACCGGTCGGCAAGTCCGATCCCCATCTACGACGTGCAGACGACGAATCAGCACGGAGATTACCCGCGCGAGAATATGATCGACGGCATGATCGGCGGCGAAGACCACGGCTTCTGGGCCGGCACGCCGACCGCCGTTCAGACGATCATCGCCAATGTCGGCAAGGAACGGGCTGTTCACGCCGTCGTCATCGAGCCGCGCCAAGGCTTCGGACCGAAGAACGCGACGGTCTCGGTGTCGAGCGACGGAACAAGCTATACGGACGTATGGAACGGAACGCTGCCCGACGAACGCAAGGTCGTCTCTTTCGAGCGGCCGATGCGGGCGCAGTTCGTTAAGCTGTACGTCACCTCCTCATATTCTCCGGACGGCACCGTGCAGATTCGGGAGCTGCAGCTGTACGGACCGGAATCCGAGGACGATGCCAAGCGGATCGCTCCGGCCAGCGCCACCGCCTCCTCGCAGGGGGCTGGCTCCCCGGTCTCGAACGTCCACGATTTGCGGGAGGACACGTACTGGCGCAGCGGGGCTTATCCGACCGAACCGGCGCCTCAGTCGATCGTCTACGATTTGGGCACGAGCCATCGCGTCAACCGGGTCGAAATTCAGCCCGTGCCGAATGAAGGGCCGAAGGATATCGACATTCTGCTGTCCACGGACGGCAGCAGCTACAGCTTCGCGTATACGGCGACAAGCGCGAACGGCGGACAGCTGCATACGTTCAAGCCGACCGAGGCGCGTTACGTCAAGCTGAACATCCGCTCGTCCTACGGCTGGAGCGACACGGGCATTGCCGAGATGGCCGTCTATGCGACCGGGGCCAAAGAGGACGACTACAAAGAAATTGCGGCGGCAACGGTGCAAGCTTCCAGTACGCTAAGCTACTACGCCTACAATCCGGCCAAGACGCTGGACGGGGTGAAGGATTTGCCGGAGGAGGGCTTCTGGGTAAGCGGCAAGCCGGCTGCCTCCGCCAATCCCCAGTGGCTCGTCTACGATCTGGGCAGTCTTCGCACACTCGGCATGGTCCGCATTTTGCCAAGGGAGAATTATGGGAATAAGGACACGGAAATTCTGGTGTCCGCAGACGGAATCCGTTATACGAAGGTGGCCGACTACACTGCGGCCAACGCCGCTCAGAGCCGGTCCTTCGGCCGGACGGACGCGCGGTTCGTGAAGCTGCTGTTCAAGTCCGGCTACGATACGGGCAGCGTGCAGATTCGGGAGACGGAGTTTTTCGGACCGATCGTCCCGGGCAGCGACAATCGTCTGCCGATCGCCTCGGTAGCCGCCTCGTCCGAAGTCGCACCCCATGGGCCGAGCCGCGTCGACGACGGCGTGTACGATAACGGCTCCGGCTTCTATGTCGGGACGGAGCCTTCCGAAAGCCAGCCTCAGACGATTACGGCCGATCTAGGCACAGTGCGGAACGTGCGGGCGATCGCAGTCGATTCGCGGATGGGTGCTTATCCGCTCGGTCCCGCCGAAGTCATCGTGCTGGGCTCGGCTGACGGTATCCATTACGACCGGCTATCTGCCGGCTACTTGACGCAGGGCCGAACTGTCCTCGGCGTCGGGGAGGCGACGGCGCGTTATATTCGGCTCTATATGAAATCGTCCTATAGCGGCGACGGCACGAACCAGCTCAATGAGCTCGCCGTGTACGGCGATCCGGAAGATCCCGCGCCGGGCTCGGCCTACTATTCGAGCTTCAGCCCGGGCAACGCGCAAGGTTGGACACTGATGCAAAGCCTGTCCGGCTATATCTATTCCGATACGTATTACTTAACGGTGACCGGAGCGGACCCGTACTTGCACTCTCCGGACAACCTCGCCATCGATGCTTCCCGTTACGCTTACGTCAAAATCAGCATGAAAAACAACACGGCGGACGACTCCGCCGAGTTGTATTGGCTGAGGGACGACGACACTACGTGGGATCTGGTCAAATACCAATCGTTCGACATCCGTCCGAACGACGACGGCTATACCGAGTATATCGTCGATCTGTCCGCAGTGCCGGAATGGAAGGGCGTCATCCGGCAATTGCGGCTAGCCCCGGCGAACACCGCCTCCAGCGGCACGATCGAGCTCGACTACGTCAAGGTCGACGCCGACAGCAGCGCCCGGACCGGGTACGACGAGAGCGAAGCGATGACGCCGCTCTGGTCCTCGAACACGATCTACAACGAGTCGGTTATGTTCGTCTCGCACGACGGCGGTCAGCCGGAAGCGAAGCTGCACTATACACCGCTCGATATCGTATCGATCAAAGACGCGTCGCTCGGAACGGAGTATATTGAAGGAATCGACTGGACGTACGATTCGGCTTCCGGCAAGCTGAAGCTGCTGCCCAGAACGAAAGCCGGCTTCATGACGACAAGCGAGTTGTATCCGACAGCCTATCAATCCGGCTGGGCGATGTATCGACAGGGCTCCGGCTACATTCTGTACCGGGAGGGTACGGACATTACACGCAGGCAGTTGGCCGTCACGTACACGAAGTCCGAGCCTTGGGGCGGCGTCGTTCCGCAATATGCGGGAGCCGACCTGCCGAATACGTCCGCCAAACTGACCGCAGGTTCACCGCTCCGGGTCGCCTTGCTCGGGGACAGCATCTCCGTAGGCAGCAACGCTTCCGGCTATTCGGGCGGCACGCCTTACATGCCGAGCTGGGGCCGCTTGTTCGTCCGGCAGCTGAGCGAGGCGTTCGGCAGCGACGTCACGCTGGCGAACAAGTCTGTCGGCGGTCAGGTGTCCGCCTGGGGGGCGGCGAATTCCAGCTTGATCGCGGCGGATCATCCCGATCTCGTCATTATCGCCTTCGGCATGAACGACGGTACTTACCAAGTATCTCCGGCCGCTTTCGAGGGCAACGTCAAGTCGATCATGGACGACGTGCTCGCCGTCAACGCCGACGCGGAATTCATCCTCGTCGCCACGACGCTGGCGCGGGAAGGCGTCTGTTCGGACGCGGCTTGCTCCACCGTATTGGCGGGCAACCAGGCGGACTACAAGGTGGTGCTCGACAATCTCGCGAACACGTACGACGGCACCGTGGTCATGGACATGACCGGCGTTCATCGGGAATTGCTGCAGCATAAAGACTTCCTCGACATGACCGCCAACAACGTCAACCACCCGAACGACTACCTCGTTCGGTGGTACGCTCAATATGCATCGGCATTGCTGGTTCCTTAAGCCTCGCCAGATGAGAAGAAGCCGCTCCGCACAGCCCAAATGGCCTGCGGAACGGCTTCTTTCCCTTTTCGCTCCCTGCGGGAGGGACCATATTGACGATTCCAGCCGAATAGAGCTTATGCGGCTCCCTCCCGCCACGTTTCACAGCGGCTATACTACAGTCCCCTGCCGATCTCGCCCGTCTTTCCAGATGACCTGTTCCCCGTAATTTTTCCCCCAGTTGTACATCATTTTCAAGACAGGCATAAGACTTTCGCCGTATTCGGTTAACGAATATTCCACCCGCGGCGGAACCACGGGATATACTTTGCGGAAGATCAACCGATCCTCTTCCAATTCGCGCAGCTGATGAGTCAACATTTTTTGAGTGATGTGGGGGATCATTTTTTTCAACTCGCTGAACCGTTTCGTGCCCTCCAACCCCAGATGCCACAAAATGATTAATTTCCACTTGCCTCCGATAACGGCCAGCGTCAATTCCTTCTCGCAATTAATCGTCGTCAGATCGATGCGGTCTTTCACTTCATAAGCCATCTTCCATCCCTCCTACGGTAGTATATCACAAGCATCTATACCGGATAAAAGAAAGCCCTCGCCGAGAACGGCGAGGACTTCCGGGAAATCGGCTTGAGATCGGTCTACTCCAGGTTGGCGTGTCTGCCGAACATCCGGTCGGAGTCCAGTCCCTTCTTTTCCATGATCCTGAGCACGACGGCGTCGTAAAAGATCAACAAAGTCTGCTCGAACAATGAAGCCATTGGCTGGAGGGTCGCATGTCCGCCGCTTGCTTGATCCTTGGTCGCTCCCGGCAGGTTCACCAGAGCGTCCGCCAACTGTCCGATCGTTGACTCGGGAGAGATCGTGACCGCAGCGACGGCGGCGCCTAGACTTTTCGCTTTCTGGGCCATGGGGATCAGGCTTCTGGTTTCTCCCGAGCCCGTGCCGATGATCAGGACGTCGCCCTTGTCGATGCCGGGAGTTACCGTTTCCCCCACCACATAGGCGTTCAGGCCGGCGTGCATCAGCCGCATGGCGAATGCCCGTCCCATCAAACCCGATCTTCCGGCGCCGGCTACAAACACCTTGTCAGATCGCAAAATGATATCGGCCAACGCTTCGGCTTGCGCATCCGCGATCCGTTCCACCGAGCGCTGAAGCTCCTTGACGATCTCGGCTGCATATTTTACCGTGTCCATAACGATTAGGCCTGACTAACCAGTCGCTTCATTTCAGCCGCGGCCGCCTTCTTATCCTCTTGTCCGGTAATGCCGCCGCCGACAATCACCAGGTCCGGATTGGCCTTAATGACCTCCGGGAGCGTGCTCAGCTTAATGCCGCCTGCAATCGCCGTTTTCGCCTGCTTAACGACGCGTTTGATCGCCGCAAGCTCTTCGAAAGAGTTTTTGCCCGCCGCCTGGTGGTCGTAACCGGAGTGAACGCAGATGTAATCCACGCCAAGCGCGTCGATTTCTTGGGCTCTGCCTTCAATGTCCTTCACGTTGATCATGTCGACCATAATTTTTTTGTTTTGTTTTCTGGCTTCCTCGACGGCGCCGCGGATTGTCGTATCATCCGACGCTCCAAGCACGGTAATAATGTCCGCTCCCGCTTCCGATGCCTTCATGACCTCGTATCCGCCGGCGTCCATAATTTTCAGGTCGGCCAGAACGCGCAAAGACGGAAATGCTTCCTTGATTTCCTTCACCGCTCTCAATCCTTCGTTAATCACGACCGGCGTGCCGATTTCGACGATATCTATATGCTCAGCCACTTCCGCAACCACTTGTTTTGCTCCCGGAATATCTACAAGATCCAGCGCCAATTGAAGTTCCATAGGAATAATCTCTCCTCGAAAATGATTGTTGTCCAACACTAGCCTATTGTAGAGCCATCATTTTATTTTAGGAAGTAGGCACTTTGCCGTGGGGTAGTTACCTGGACGATACCGATAAGCAGGTTAAATACGACAAAAAGAGCGGCGCACTTGCCGCTCTATCAACAAGATATGGTATAATCTGACTACAACAGTATAGGCTTTGAGGGCGGTAGGCAAAATCTCCCGGAAGGGAGGTGATGCCATGGAGGTTAAGGACGCTTTGACGCTAATGATCTCATTTGCGACACTCGTCGTACTTATACTTTCATTCCATAAAAGGAAATAGACCGCCCTCTACCAAAGGTTAACGGTCTATTCCTGCAACCTAATTCTTCAGCCTACCGCCCTTAAAAGCGGCTGTTGTGGGGAGTCGTGTTGACGCACGGCTCCTTTAATCATTTACATCTCTTTTTAAAGTATACCACGATGACTTATTCTGTAAACAGATAATTTCTAGCACACCTTTTCCCCGCACGGCTCCACGTCCCAACCGCTCCCTAATTCTTCCTTAAATCCCTTTCTAATTTCAGAGAACGGGCAAGCTCAGTGAAAATAACGCCCAGACCGTAAGCTCCAGCATCGGGAAAGCCCAAGCTTCTTTCTCCTACAGTGCCGGCGCGTCCCATTCGAGCCACGATTCCCCGGGTCTTTTCCGCCCCTTCGACAGCCGCCGCCGCGCCTTTCTCGAAAGCGGTCTTGAAATGATCGCCCGCCGCTTCGCTTGCCAACCACGACTGAACGCAAGGCACCAGCGCGTCTATAAGCGTTTTATCGCCGACTACCGCTCCCCTCCCGAAGGAACGTTCTCCTATAGCTTGTATTCCATTGACGGCAGCCTGCAGCATGTGGGCAAACTCTCCGACAGACAATTCAAGTTTACCGTCGACGGCTTTACCCGCCGCGCGGAAGGCCGAACCCCAGATTGGACCGGAGGCCCCGCCGCAATATTCCATAATGACCATTGAGCAATCATGAAGGAACGTTCCGATGTTTAATTGAGGACGGCTCAGGATCTCGCTCCACTCCCGCTTGAGCTGTTTAAATCCTTTGGCGAGACTCATGCCGAAATCCCCGTCTCCCGCATGCGAATCCAGTTCACAGAACGGCACTTCATTTTTGATAATGACTTCGCTCATTTTATCGACCAGATAGATCAGGTTGGCTAAAGAAAGTACATTATCCTTGATGATCGCATGTTCTTCCAGGGTCTCCGGCTCAAAGGAAACCGGCTCCTCTTCGTTGCTCTCGATCATATCGACATAGTCGACACGCTCTACCGGTCCTTCCACTTTGAATGCCGGAGTCGTACATTCTTCAAACAACAGCCCCTTAAGCTCTTCGTCCAGTCTCATTACGCTCAACGAAACTCCCGCCATATCGAGGCTCGTCATATAATTGCCGACGAAGGTTCTGCAAACGCTAATCTTCCTGCGATGCATTTCCCCCATGACCGCATGATTGAGGAGATAAAGCTCTTGCAGAGGCGTTGCTCCAAAACCGTTGATCAGGACTGCAATTTCCGTCGTTTCATCTCCATCTATTCCCAAATCCTTTAGAACGTCATTCGTCATTCGTGCCGCCAATTCGTCGGCGGAGATCATCTTTTCCCGGCGAATTCCCGGCTCCCCATGAATGCCGATCCCATATTCGATCTCGTCTTCGCCCAGCGCGAACGTAGGCGATCCCTTGGCGGGAACGGTACAGGATGTAAGGGCGACGCCAATGCTTCGTACGTTTGCGACCGCTTTTTCCGCTGCTGCCTTCACCTGCCCGAGTTCTCTGCCCTCCTCCGCCGCAGCCCCGGCGATTTTATGAACGAGCACGGTTCCCGCAACGCCGCGGCGCCCTACCGTATATAAGCTGTCTTCGACTGCGATATCGTCATCCACCCGAACGTAATCGACCTGGATGCCTTCTTCTTGTGCCAATGCCGCGCCGTTTTTGAAATTCATTATATCGCCGCTGTAGTTTTTAACAATCATCAGAACGCCTTTGCGTCCGGCGCTTGCCTTGATGGCATGATACACCTGGATCTGCGAAGGAGAAGCGAATACGTCGCCGCATACCGCGGCATCCAGCATGCCTTTCCCCACAAATCCCGCATGAGCCGGTTCATGTCCGCTTCCGCCGCCGCTGATCAGACTGACTTTCTGTTCATTGATTGCTTTTTTCTTCATGATTTTATACTTTTTCAGAAACTCCAGTTCCGGATGCGCCATCACCATTCCGTTGCACATTTCCACCACGAGATTTTCGGGTTTGTTCATGATCTTTTTCACTTGCGCCGCCTCCTCATTCGAACCTGGATGAAGCCCAATAGAATGCCTAGCGTTAATACCTGCATTATAGTGCAGGCGCTTCAGGATAAAAAAACTCCGCCGCCGTTTCCGTCGTTGCCTTAGCGACCTCATCCGCAGGTCTGCCGATACATCGTGCTACGGCCTGCAGAATGTGCGGAAGGAAAGCCGGCTCGTTCCGTCCATCCGCCGGCTTTTCCTTTAAATCCCGCGGGGTCAGGTACGGTGCGTCCGTCTCGATCATAAGCCGATTAAGCGGAATCGTGCGAACAAGCTCTCTCAGATGCTTGCCCCGCCGTTCATCGCAAATCCAGCCGGTGATCCCAATGTAGAAGCCCATTTGCAGGTATACCTTTAGCTCAGAATAGGTCCCCGTAAAACAATGGACGACTGCTTTTTGCACCGAATGTTCCTTAAGAATAGTAATAAAATCCGAAAATGCCTCCCGCTCATGCAGAAACAACGGCATGTTCAGTTCATTCGCCACACGGACTTGCTCGGCAAACCATTTCCTCTGCACGTCTCGCGGCGAGAAATCCCGGTTGTAGTCCAGACCGCATTCCCCGATGGCCGCCACCTGCGGTAATGCCGCCAGCTCTTTCAGCTTCGCGATCGTCTCTTCGCTGCAGCTCTTGGCATCGTGAGGATGCACTCCCGCAGTCGCATACAGCTTTCCCGGGTAACGTCCGGCATAACGCGCAGCTTCCATACTGTTCCTCAAGCTTGTTCCTGTTACAATAAGAGGGGTAACCTGATTGGCTATCGCTCTCTCGACCACCTGTTCCCGATCTCCATTAAAGGAACGATGCATCAAATTAACGCCAATATCCACGATTGAATGATCCATAATTCAAGGTCCCCTTTTCACAGGTCGTTTTTGGAATGCTATTCCTAGGGCGTGTATGCATACTCCGAGGACAGCAGATATTGCCGAATTTTCGTTCCATGCAAGGAACTTTTGTGAAGGCGTACCGGGGGTACGTCAAGCAAAAATGACGAAGCAGGGGGCGAAAAGGCGGTGATAGATGCCCCTGAGCGGGTTTGCATACACGCCCTAGCTCTCGGCCTCTCTTTTATATTTCAATGATAACAAAAAAGAGCGACACATTCGCCGCCCTATCAACAAAATATGGTATAATCTGACTACAACAGTATAGGCTTTGAGGGCGGCAGGCAAATCTCCCGGAAGGGAGGTGATGCCATGGAGGTTAAGGACGCTTTGACGCTAATGATTTCATTCGCGACACTCGTCGTACTTATACTTTCATTCCATAAAAGGAAATAAACCGCCCTCGCCAAAGGTCGCGGTTTATTTCTGACCGTATATCCGAAAGCCTGTCGCCCTTAAAAGCGGCTGTTGCGGGGAGTCGTGTTGACGCACGGCTCCTTTAACAATTACATCTCTCTAAAGTATACCACGGTGATTTATTCTGTAAACAGATAATTTTCACCCATTTAACGAATGAATGAGGTGTACATTTGAGAAGACCCGACCTTGCTCCTTGGACGAAAGACTGGCATGAATTATACCGTAAAGAAGAAAAATTATTACGGCCTATATTCTCGAACGAGTTGCTCGAAATTCATCATATCGGAAGCACTTCCGTCCCTCAGATTGGATTTGCAAAGCCAATTATTGATATTCTAATTGTTGTTAAAAATATTAACCGAGTAGGCGACTACAACGAGCAAATGATTTCCATGGGTTATATCCCGCGAGGTGAACAAGGAATTATTGGCCGTCGCTACTTTCCAAAAGGCGGAGAACATAGAACCCATCACGTACATATCTACGAAGTCGGAAATCTCAACATCGAGTATCATTTGAACTTCAAACAATACCTCTCGAATCATCCCGAGGAGGCGAAAGCGTACGGAGAATTGAAGCTGCATCTGGCCGAACAATCACCGGATAATGTTCATCTCTATCAAGCCGGCAAAGAAGCCTTCTGCAACGAAATTATGAAGAAAGCAATGATAGGGTTTTCTGAAAAAAATAGACGATGAAGCAGGCGGCGCTGCTTAGCGATAATTGGAGACTTCTATCAAATTCCCGTCCGGATCTCTTACATAAACGGATATTATCGCTCCCAGTGCTCCCGTTCTAATTACAGGCCCTTCTTCAATTATGACTTTACAATCCTCCAAATGACGAATGACATCGGTGATTTGAACATCGGTTATAAAACATAAATCCCCAGTACCGGACATGGGCGATTTTGCTTTGGGTTCAAATTCCTTGCCTACTTCGTGCAGGTTGATCTTTTGCTGTCCAAAACGTAGCGCCTTTCTTCCTTCGCCAAAAGCAACAACCTTCATTCCTAAAACACGTGAATAGAAATCGCATGTCGTATCGAGATTCGCGACAGTCAAAACCAGATGATCTTATCGGCTGATATTCATTCCAAGCCCTCCATTTCTTGCCCCGCAAACGGATCGGACATCAGCGCAATCGCCAGCCTCGCGCCGTCGCGCATCCCCTGCAAATATAACCGCTCATTCTCCAGTCCTCGGCAGTAATGGTGCCTGTCCTCCCATTCCATAAACTCGGGACATTGCGTTACATCCTCCCAGGAAAACAGTTCCTCGAACGCTCTCTTCTCCTCCTCCCGGTGTTTTCTCAGCTCCGGATGACACAGGATTCGAGCGGAGACGTCATCCAGCCGTTCCTGAATCGCGCTCTGGAACCATGACGGAAATTCCATGATCTCATCTCTCCCCGTAAACAAACATTTTCAGTCTCCGATTGCACAAGGAATATCACTTCTTTAAATCCATTATCAATCTTTTATACCAGCCGTGACAGATAGAGTATTCAACAAGAAGTAAAATAAAGTAATTTTAATTATATTAAATTAATTGGGCTCAAAATGATGAGAAGACGCGAAAAAAAGATTGAGCACGCAAATAAGAGCAAGACATAGGGCTAAAGGAAGCCTGTGTCTTGCTCTTATTTGTTTGATTCTCTACTCCGCTTGATGCTCCACATTCCCTTGCTGCTGTAACATTTCTAGAAATCGGACGACTTCATTATCCGTATCTCTTTCGCTATTGGCAGGCGCGACAACCGCCTGAGGTTGTATTGAATTTGCCGGCGCATTTGCGTTAGGTCTGTCGCTAAAGGCGGAGCGACGCAGCAGCTCTAGAAAGTGGGTTACTTCTGTAATGCTGTCGTTATCACTCTCAGAAGCCGTGATGGCTACTCCTGGCCGAGCCGATTGCTGCGGTGCATCTGTCCCAGCTATAACAACTCCAACCGTCAGAATACAAGCCAGTGCCACACAAAGAACGACCAAGCCAATCTTCTTCTTTGCGTTCGGGATTACTGAAATACGATTTTTCACGGTTCGTTTTCCTCCATAAAAATTCATTGAAAACACCATTATCCTCTATCCATCTTACATAGTTCTTCCTCCCATTAACAGAGCACTTCGACGGTAAATCCTCCAGGAGCCTTAACATAGAACGTATAACCGTGGGCGTGCTGTGGAGGATTTACCTCATAACCGTCCTCCTTTAGCCGCTGATTGATCTTGTCCACCTGCTCTTCATTTTCCTGGGGAAATCCGATATGGAAGGTTTTCGGATAATGAACCTCTCCGCCCTTCATTAGAGTAAGTACGAAACCATCGTCATCGAACATAGCCGCAAAGCTGTCCTTTCGGCTTCCTGCGCACACCATATTAAAATACATTTCCAGGAACTTTCGAGCAGCCGGAACATCTGTTACCGTGAGATTAAGGTGATTAAGCTTCATTCTTCATTCCACCCTTTCCTCATTTATAATGGATTCAAACTCGTTCACAATCATTTTATTACATACATGCAAGTGCGAATGTTTGGATCTTATCGGATTAATATTTATAAATGTTAGCTACGGTATCCGTCACATTGCTTTAATGTTTTAGATAAATCTGTGAAATGAAGGCTTAAGCGATTCGCGTACGATAACCCGATAAAAATTGCAAATGAAAACTTAAAGAGAACTACTCACAGCCTGCGAGAAGTTCTCTTTAGGTCAACCTATATAAATTAAATAATTTTATAAAAATAGATCTAATCATAATTTGATTTACAATTTAAATAATGTTTCATATAATTCTCCTTTTCAAAATCATTTTACTTTTCCACTAAGTTTATACAATATATATTGGTTTAGACTTACACCTTCACGTTCTGCATGATCAATCAAGTCCCTATGCAACGTTTTGGGCATTCTAAGCATTAGATTCCCACTTGGAAGTTCTCTAGGTTCGGGTATTGGATCACCAAATTCAAGTTTAATTTCTATGTGGTCTTTTCTTACCTCTTCAAGGTTTTTAATAAGTTCTTCAATTGTATCCGCGGTACTTTGACATCCCTCTAACTCCACATATTTACCATAATAATATGTTCCTGAATCCTCTGAAACATGCCTGATCATCATCGTATACTCTAATCCCATGTAATATTCTAAGTTTTTCTCCATTAAGCCCCTCACCCGCACCCTCCTTGAAATAAGAATCTAACTACATTTCCCGCTCCCATGTTCCCTATACCTAGATCATCTATACTCAATGTAGTCAGGAATGGGGAAGTTTATTCCCCAATCCGACTCAAGATATCTTCCACATACGCCCTCTTAATGGTGGGCTTTTCCTCCTTTATGGTTATTAATGCCCCCTCAGAAGTTCGAAAATGACGATGAGAACCATTTTGACGAACCAATTCAAAACCATAGTGTTCCAATACCTTAGCGGCTTCTGGATACCTTATGTTATGTGGTTGGTTCTTCATCTTCTCCACTAACTTGTCTATCCTCGACACACAGCTTTCACCTCCATAGCGTGATTGCGATGTATTTACCCTGATGTTATTATAATGATACTATATACGATATCAACCAACAAGAGGCTACATCAAAATCATGGATATTCTCATTAAAGGATAAATCAAGCAATCCCAGATGGATTAGCCTAATTAGGTGCGACTGACTATACCCGCCTATCCAAACAACCTGATATCCGCTGCTTTTACGTGGCAGGGCAATTGTTCATAGTTTCCCATTTCTTTAATTATTGGATGTATTTCCTGTAAAGCTTCTCTACTCAGTCTTCCGATTGTTGAATACTTCACCATATCCTTAGATGTCACGCCCGAGAAAGCTCTTGCAAAATGATTGGTCGGCAAAACCGCTGTAATCCCTATACCGTAATTAGCCGCCGAAAAAGGAGTGAATTCGCCAATCAGGATTTCACCTGCATGGTGAATACAGGTTAAAGCTCGCTTCTCCGTTTCCTTGTCACATACCAACATCAAATGCTCCGGCGCGAACCAATTAATAAACTCAAAAGCTTCGCCAACATCCGATGCAATAACGATTGCCCCCTTACCTTTAGGCCCGAAGACGTTTTGCAAGTACTGTTTTCGTTTTTCTTCGACCTCCTCTATGCATTTCCAAAGGAGTGCATCTACTTTATGAGCAAGGTTTACAGAGGTTGTGACCAGAATAGATGAAGAGTCAGGCCCATGCTCTCCTTCATTGATTAGATCATGAGCTATTATTAACGGATCGGCAGTTTCGTCTGCGAAAATTAGGCATTCGGTCGGCCCAATGCCTAATACGCTTTTCTTCCCATATGTCATAGCCACGCTCATTGCCGCTGCTATTCCGCCCGGCCCCGGTCCGTAAATCCCGTCAACTTCCGGAATAGAGTTTGTACCTTGTGCGAGTCCAGCGATGACGGCTACTCCGTTACCGATTACAAATTGATCCGCGCCCGCCAGCTTTGCCGCCGCTGTCGTCCCTTGGTCTCCAAGTCCATTTTTTAATGGGGGCATCCCCACAACGATTTTCTTCACGCCAGCTGTTTTCGCCGCCACAACCAGCATGATCGCAGTAGAGACTAACGGTCCTTTCCTCGCCGGTATCCATATCCCCGCCGAATCTAAGGGAACTACATTTTCGCCGATTACGGTTCCGGGTCTAATTTGCTTTTCCCATGATTTTGGTAACATGGCGATATTCGCATCTTGGACATTTCTAATTGCTTGTTCTATAGCTGAGCGCAACGATGGCGATAGCGAAGAGACGCATCCTTCAATGTAATCATTTGAAAGAATCAGCCCATCCAACTCGACCTGATCATGCCTCATGGTTAGACTTCTGATTCCTTCATCGCCCTTAACGGCCACCTCGTCGAAAATGGACAAAACCCCATTAAGCACCTCTCTGTCGAATAGCGTTTTATGCGAGCTGAAGCGTTCCGTAAGCAGCTTGCTCTGTTCGGGAATTTTGAATATCCTGCTTGAACTTTGCATTTCTCCACCTCCATTTTTTATAAACAAAAAAGAGTCATGCAGGATAAAAAATACCCACATGACTCTTATGCTTCAAGTCCGTAGGTATAACGCCAATAAGCGTCTGTACCTACGGAAAAAATTCCGTAATACAAACGCCTAACTAGGATGATGGCTATAGAATATTGCTAACACAACTATAAAACGACTCATCTCCATATCCCCTTAACCATACTTGGACACATTATAGAGTTCAAAAAAGAATTTGTAAAGGGTTTCCATCAAAAATTCCCAACGAAAAACCGCTTAAAATTGATCCGACATCAGGATCGGAACGTGATTCATAAGAAGATCCTGCTTGCAAAACAGCTCGGCCGGAGTCATATTGGCATATTTACGGAACTCCCGATGCAAATGGGATTGATCGTAATAGCCGCTGGATAGAGCCAGATCGATCCCCGAGCCTACCCGCTCCTGCCTGATCATTCGAAGCGTCCGCTGGAATCGCACAATGCTTCCGTAATTTTTAGGCGTCAGTCCTACCTCTTCCTTGAACACGCGTATAAAATGCTCCGTACTGAGATTGGCCATGTCCGCAATTTCGGCAATGGAAGGCGCATCCGCGGGGGAACGCTCAAACCTTTGCAGCGCATAAGCGACGGCCGGATGCCCTTTCGGAACGATAGTTTCCCGCTCCAGACGGCGCAGCAAGTATTGCTCGACGAGTTGAAACCGTTCTTCCGCCGCAGCGGTTTCCTGCAGCCTTTCCCGCAGTTCATCCGCTTGGCCATATCGGCCCAGCCCCTCCCCAAGAGGCATATCCATATCCTTTAATTCGCCTACCAAATGACCGAGAAAAGGCAGCGCGCCTCCCGGCCTGAATTGAATGCCCATACAGGTTTCTTGACATATCGTATCCAGGTAGTAGTAGGACGACCGCGGTCCAGCAATAATACTGCCCGGCAAAGTCCTATGACGATCCATCCGCTTACTCTCGAACACCCGAATCCAATCCTCTTTGAGATTAATGATCCAGGCCAAAGAGGCATCCGGAAATTTAAATTCCATCCGATGGCCGGGGCGATAGTCTTCGCATATCCACAGCTTATCAATCCATCTTGCTAAAATAGGTCCAGGTTTGCGCGCATGAAATTTCAAGCAAATCTCCCCTAATCTTAAACGAATACCGATGCCAAAATTATACCAGCTAATCCTAACAAACGAAGATCAACTTTGTACAATACGTTTTGATCTGACAGGGCTATACTGATTATAGGGAACACTAATCCACAAGAATTGAGGAGGACACGCCATGACCGCAACTTATAAACCGCAAGGATATTCCGCTGTCACACCGTATTTCATTGTCGCCGGAGCGGATCGATTTATCGAATTTCTTAAGATTGCCTTTCATGCCGAGGAGCTTGAGAGACACACCCGACCCGACGGAAGCATTCAACATGCCGCGCTTCGAATCGAAGACTCCATGATCGAAATCGGCGGAGGAACCAATAAAGACTTTCCCCCGATGAAAAGCGCGGTCCACCTGTTCGTGAAAGACGCAGATGAGGTATACAACAGGGCTTTAAAAGCGGGGGCGCGCTCCCTGTACGAACCGCAAGATCATGATTACGGGGAACGCTCAGGAGGGGTGGAAGACCCCTTCGGCAACCATTGGTACATCGCCACGAATATTAGCAGATAGGCGACGACCGATCGAAAAAAAGAAACGGCGGCGCAGGGATCTTCCCCGCGCCGCCTGCTTCCTTATTTACGCCGTCCGGCACCGCCGCCGCGTGTGGATCCGCCCCCGCCTCTTGAAGGGCCTCCGCTTGAGCCGCCGCGACCGCCGCCGGAAAAACCTCCGAAGCCGCCGCGGCTGCCGGAACTGCCGCTCCCGCCGGAACGTCCAGCCCCGCCGCCGCGCGTAGAGCCGCCGCCGCCAAAAAAGCCTCCACTGCCACCGGAGCTTCCTCTACTTCCGCCGGAGCTTCCGCCGCCGAACCAGCCGCCCCCGGAAGAGCCGCGGCCGCCGGAATTCCTTCCCCAGCCATTGTTTCTGTAAGGCGGCCGCGGGGGTGGCGGCGGATAGCGATACGGCGGTGAATAAGGATTGGACCGATGTCGCGTCCTGCCCGTGCGATTGCTCCGTCTGCCCACGATGATGATAAACAGAATGAACAGGATAACAAAAACCCAAAAGATCGGAAAAGACTTGCCCTCCGAACCTGCGCCGGAAGTCGGACTGCCTGCGGATTTGCCCGTACCGCCAGTGCCGGCGGCCGGTTCTCTCTCGTTCCCCGACGTCTCTGGTGCAACGCTGTTGGTCCACGTGCCGCCAAGCTGCCGCACGAACGCCGCATAAACCTTTTTGGCGCCGGCGCTGTATGCCTGCTTGGCAAAGTCCGTCTCCAAATAATCATACAAAATATCGGAGATCGTCCCGCTTGTCAGCGTCGATTCCAGCCCTCGGCCTTGCACGGCCCAATAATCGTCGTCGCCGATGGACAGCAAGATCAACAGGCCGTTGTCCTTCTTCGCATCGCCGACGCCCCATTCATTGAACAAATCAGCCGCATAGTCGCTTAACGAACGACTTCCGACGCTATCCACCGTTACGATCACGACCTGAGCGCCGTTCAATTCCTCCAGCGCTCTGCCGTTTTCGATCATCAGCGCCTCGTCCGCCGAGTCCATGACATTGGCGAAGTCATTTACAAAGAAAGCATCCGTTGGCGCAGGCAGCTTCGTTGCCGCCTGGACTGTGCCTGGCAGCAGGAGCAGCAACGCAATCATGCTCATACACGCCTTGCTGACCCAATATTTCATCGACTCACCTCGTTTAGGGGGCAAATAACTCGAGCGGCTTTACCGACACGAGCTTGCCGAGCATGCTGGCGGGAAACTTTTTCAGAACATCGTTGAATTCAGACGCCTTCTCATTATATGGATTCCGTCCGAGAATCAACCAGCGGGATTCGATGTCCGCCTTGATCGTTTGGCTATACCGCTCGTCGCGAGCTTCCAGCTTCATACGGCCAAGCGTGTAGATAAGCGCCGTGCTCTTGGACACGAGCCGATCCGCCGCATCGTATTTGGTCTTGGGAGATGCGGCCGTCTCCAGTCTGGACCTGGCTTCTTTCACCGCAGCCAGCTCGGTATCGTCTTCCGCAACGTAACGGCCGGCAAGGGTCGTCAGGCTGGCGCTCAATTCCAGCAGCCAATTCAGATCGAACTGGACGCCCGGCTCCTCCTTGGAAACCCCATTAACGAAGGACGCGTCCGCATCCGCGCGCAAACCGCCGAGCGATAGCGAAGCCCCCAGCATTGACGCAGAGAGGACAACAATAAGGGTAATCGTCCATGCCACCCTGCGCCGCTTCAACAGTTGCATCATTCCTTCGCTCCTATCGCTGAACGGCGCTGCGCACTTCAAGCAGCTTATTCTTCAACTCGTTCTCGATGCGGACAAGCTCCCCTTCCGCTTGACGGCGCTTGTTGAATCCTTCGGTTTGAATTGTCAGCACTTCATCCAACGTTTCGATCAACTGCTGATTCGTATGCTTAAGCGTATCGATATCCACGATGCTGCGTTCCGCCTCGCGCGCGGCATCGATCGTATTCGACTTAAGCACATCGGCGTTTTTGCGAAGCAGGTCGTTCGTAATCTCCGTCACGGCGCGCTGCGCTTCGATCGCCTTCTTGGAGTGGGCCATCCCCAGCGCAAGCACCATCTGATTTTTCCACAGCGGAATCGTATTGACGAGCGACGACTGAATTTTCTCTACCATAATGCTATCCGTATTCTGAATCAGCTTGATTTGCGGCCCCATCTGCAAGCTGATCATGCGCGTCAGGCTCAGATCGTGCAGCTTCTTGTCGAACCGGTTGCACATTTCGGCGAACGAATTGGCCGCTTGGGCGTCCTCCGGCTTGCCGCTTTGTCTGGCCGCTTCCTGCAGTCGGGGCAGTTCCGTCTTGACAAGCTCGTCCAGCTTCATGCGTCCGGCCAAAATGTACATCGTCAGCTCTTTAAAATACGCCAAATTCAAATCGTACATTTTATCCAGCATGGCGACGTCTTTAAGCAGCGTAATCTGATGCTTCTCCAGCACATTGATAATCGAATCGACATTCCGCTCTACCGATACGAACTTGGCCTTCAACTCCTCGATGCTGCGTCCGGCGCGGCGGAACAGCCCCAGGAAACCTTTGGATTCTTCCGTAGCGGAGAAGCCCTTAAGCTCCACCACAAGGCCGGAAATCATCGAACCCACTTCGCCCATGTCCTTCGTACGCACGTTCGTGAGCGCATTCTCGGAGAAATCGGCGATTTTCTGCTGCGCCCCGTATCCGTATTGCAGAATATGAGTCGCGTTGGTGACATCGATTTTTTGCGCGAAATCGCGGACAGTGGACAGCTCCTGATCCGTAAGTCCGCTGTTTTCGGGATTCAGCAATTCGCTCGCGTCGGGCAATTTCTCCGGAACGGCCGCTGCCGCAGCGCTCGGCTCCGGAATTCCAAGCTCAAGGGTTAACTGCGGAACTTCCGGAAGGCCTTCATTTTCATTTGTCATCGTAACACCGCTCCTTAAATTTTATTTTTTCATGAACGGGTCATTCGCGCCGCCGAGGCCGTCCTTGCGCAGCATTTGCTCCATTACTTCTATTTCTACCTCGGTTTGCAGCGTTTCATCCCGGTAAAGCCGATCCAGCGCGTCATGGAACGCTTTTTCAATGGTGTCGACCGCCGTTTCGATCTTGCGCATCGCGGTCGTCACATTCGACCCTTGGCTCGGATTATCTCCATAATCCACATAACGCTTTATCAGGGAGATCGTCGTTGGAAAATAATATGTAGAAAAAGTGCGAACGAGATGAAACTTGCCTGCATCTGCTTTCAACAGTTCAAACATCTGATCGGACGACGTTAAAATCGAGTCGAGCTTGGCGCCAACCCCGGCATCGGAAATTTGCTTGCGCAGCGCGGCCAGCTCTCGTCTGTACGCCTGCCACTGTTGAAGCTGCTCGTCATGCGCGGCATTCCCCGTGCGAATAGGCGCTGGCTTGTCTTCGACAAGCTCGACCTTCGGCGGGATCAAACGTGATAGTACAAAATACGCACCAACCGACAAAAGGGTTGCAATTAAAAAATCCGCCCACCGATACATCGGAAACAGCAGCGCATAGACAAGCCAAATCCCGCCCAGCGCATAGATCGGGATAACGGATGGAACTTTGACTTCGCGCACTAGTGTTCACCGCCTTTCCAATAAATAGTGTAACACAGCGGAGCGTATTTGCAGACCCACAAAAATGCGAATCCCGCGGGAGCTCGACGCTCTTGCGGGATTTGCAAATGTATTTTTTGAGCGGAGCTCGCGAAGTCCGAAATCGCTTATTTGAAATCAGATAAGATTAATCTGCCATGAAACGCCGAACTTGTCGACGACCCAGCCAAACTTCCTGCTGAACGAATAATCTCCCGCCGGCATCAGGACACTCCCGCCCTCGGACAATTGTTGATAAAGACGGTCCAATTCTTCTTCCGTGTCGGCCGTAATGTAGAGGGAAAACGAAGGCGTAAAAGTAAAACCATGCTTCACGTTGCTATCGATACACATATATTCTCGGCCCTTTAACGTAAAAGTAGCTTGGAACACGCTCCCCTCGGCGCCTGCTTCGTTCGGTCCGTAACGGGAGAGGCTCGTAATCTCCGAATCCTCTTTGTATGATCAACAAACCTTCAATCTTTCCGCAGCTTTTTGCCTCTGGCGATCTCGGTCTCGAGCGCGCTGAGCTTCGGCTCCCAGTAGGCGCGAAAACGATTGAGCCAATCGTCGACTTCCTGCAGCGGCTGGGCGACCAACGAATAGATGCGGCGCTGCTTGTCAACCTTGACGCTGGCGAATCCGCTGTCCCGCAGAACCCGAAGATGCTGCGAAACAGCGGCTTGGGTAATGCCGAACTCGTGCTGGACGATCTCGACAATGTCTCCCGAGCGCCGCTCGTTCTCGACCAGCAGCTCCAGGATACGACGCCGCACCGGATCGCCAAGTACATCGAAGGCGTTCATTCCGCGCCCTGCTCCCCGCTGCCCGTGTAGAAGGCCGTAACCTGCTTCGCCGCAGCTTCGGCCCAAGACGGATTCTCTCCGGCGGCAACGGCCGCGCGCCGCCAGTCCTCGCTGCATTCCGCCATAAAAGCTTTTCCTTCGCTGGAGGCGCCGAAGGCGTTCTCGTCAATATGGACCGGGTTGCCCGACGAAAGGTGGTAAGCCAGCCCGACCAAACCCAGATCCCAGCCAACGCCGACCGCGCCCGGCCCAAACTTTCTCCAGTGGTCGTCAATTGGACAAATGTGAGACAGCTTTAAGCGGGAGCGTTCCTCCCCTTCGGCGCTTATGCGCAGCTCGACCCAGCTTAATCCGCCCCCGAATTCCCAGGTCAGGGAGAAATAATGCGGCGGCGCGCATTCGGTAATTACGCCCCCGGCATTGTTCTCGACCTGGTACCTGCCGCCGAGCTTCAATTCGCCGGTAACCGGCGCAAACCAGCGGGGCAGCCGCTCCGGATTGGTCATCGCATCCCACAGATCGTCCGGCGTCGTATCGTAAGATCGCTCCAGCATAACGCTGCGGACAGGCTTTCCCTCTCTCTCAAGCTCCGATACCGTGCGGGTTACGGCTCCGAAGCTGGATTCCAGATTGAACATAAAACTTTCCTCCATTCGCGAATTCTCGTTATACAAGTTTTTGTTTATACAAGTTTTAACTTATATAAATGGTAGATTGTATTCTAGTTTTTGTCAAGAGATTCGTCTATTTCTCGGCGATTTTAATAGGGTAAAGGAAAACCAGGTCGCTTAGGACAGCAACCTGGTTATAACATCGTTAGCTATTTCCCAAACTTCTCAAGCAGCAATCTCACCTGTTCATCCATCTGCTTCTCCAGAGAAATCGGGTCTCCGGGCAGGTAATCGTTAATGCTTACCTGAATGACGTGATCTTCCTTCACAGCAGGCAAGTTGCGCCAGACCGGAGTTTCGTCGAGCTCCTTCTTCAACTTGTCATTATCGCCATTCTCATAATCGTACACGGTGAGAAATACATAATCCTCGATGTAGTCCGGCAGAACTTCAAGCGAGATGTTCAAGTTGGACGGCTCTTTATCGATAACCGCGTCTTGCACCTTGGGCGGCGCCTTTAACCCGAGCGTGTTGTAGAGGTTAAAGGTTCCTCTTCCCCACAAATTCCCGAACAGCATGATGGTCGACTTCGGCCATACTTCCATAACCGTAAAAGTGGTATCCGGAGGAATGACCTCGGCCAGCTGCTCGCGGTATTGCTCCCCCTTCTTCTCATACCCTGCAATCCAGGCTTCCGCTTTCTCGGCCTCGCCGACGATATCCCCGATGTCCCGCAGCAGCTCAAACACCGGCTTGGAGCCGAAGCTCAACACGACAGTAGGCGCAATGCTGGAGAGCTTATCGAGATTTTCGACATCGGCGGCGGAATTATCTTGAATAATGATCAAATCGGGACTCAGACTAAGCGCCTTCTCCGGCGAGATCGCATTTTCGCCCACAGGCTCCACGCCCTCGGACAACCCCAACGGCTTCAGAAACGACGATTTCTCGAATTGGCTGGTCTGCGAGGTTGTCGCCCCAATCGGCTTCACACCCAGCACAAGCAGGTGTCCCATAAATTGATTGACCACAATGCGCTTCGGATGGGTCGGAATCGTAACCTCGCGTCCCATGTAGTCCTTAAACACACGGGTTTCCGACGCATGATTATCGGATTCGTCTTCTTGACCGTTCTCGTTCGCCGCTGAGGCGGGTCCCGATTGGACCGCTGAATTCGAAGACGAATTTGAAGCGCAAGCGGCGGCAAATAGGCATAAAACCAGAATTAGCGTAACCATCGTGCAACGTTTGGCGGATAAATTCATTATACGGGCTCCTTTTTTTTGATAACGATAATCAATATCAACAAAAGTGTAGCTGGTGCCCGGCCAACCGTCAATTTCAGAATGTGCTTAAAAAAATCGAATGCAGCCGCCAAATGGAGCACATTTGTACAAGCGGTTACGGCTTGAACAGCGCCGGCAATGTCTGAAGAAAATTTTTCTGGGAATACGCCGAATAGTCATACCTCGGCCATACCCCGATCGGCGTAACCGTGCCGCGATTGCTCGAGGATATCCGCTTCCATTCTTCCGAATGTTTCAGGTCCTCCCACTCGCAGCGAATATCTCCCCCGCCTGGCAGCATAAGCAAGATGCGATCGGCGTTGAACAAAGCCAGTTCCTCGGGCGTCACGATCTTGCCGCATTCAATTCCGGATACGCATTCTGCAGGTCGCAATCCAAAGTCTTCATACAGCACTCCGGCAACCGACTTGCCTCCGCAGACGATGTACCCGTCCCGGCTCCGATGAACGACAAGCACCGTATCTCCCCGCACAAGGCGTTGAATCCGCTCGCGCAAGCTGGCGGCAAGCCGGTCGTATTGGGACAGCCATGCCTCCGCCGCAGCCGAGACATCCAGGAACTGTGCAACCTGCCGCAGATGCCCGCGCCAGTCTTCTTTTCCCCAGGAAACGAACAAAGCGGGCGCAATTTCCCGAAGTCGTTCCTGCTCCTCTGCGGGTACGAAGCCTTCCAGGCCGATGATCACATCGGGGCGAGCCTCTTTCAGCGCGGCTAAATTAAATTCATAATTATGACTGAGCACCGTGACGACGTCCGCCTTGTATTTGTCATACAGATTCGTCCAACTATGATCCATAGGAGCGGCGAACGGAACAATCTGCAGCGCCAGAAGCTGTCCGATGTTGGGGAAGCTGTAAGCCGCGATCCGCCGTTGGCGATTGCGGATAAAAGTAGCGGGTGGAATTCCCGTCTGCTGTTTGAATTTACGGGAGAAATATTCCTCGTTATATCCAACCTCCCTGGCAACCTCCCGCAGGCATGGCTTGGACGATGAGGCCATCAGAGCCTTTGCTTTGTTGATCCGCAATTCCGCCAAATAATCCATTGCGCTTACACCGTAAGCGGCCTTGAACGACCGCATATAGTGATAACGGCTGAGCCCGGCCAAATTCGAAAGTTCGTCAATCGTAAGATTCCGCTCATAATTTTGTTCCATATAGGCTAACGTCCGGCTCAACATCTCATCGGAAGCGAGGACCGTCGCTGCCGAATCGGTCTCCTTCAGCAGACAATTCAGCAGTTCGTAAAAACCGGCCTGCGCCATCAGACGCCCTGAAGCGTCTCTACCGAGCCATTCCCGACAAATTCGACGGCATATTTCCTCTGCGGCTCTAACGTCGGTCAACATGAACTGTCCTATCAGCGGAAACGGGTTGCCGCTCTTGTGCGCATTCCGGCCGGCTTCCGCGTTTATTTCTTCCATCGCATCGAAGAGAACGACGAATAACGTCCCTTCCTCCTCCGGGACAATGCTGAACAGTTGGCCGGGAAGGCCTATAACCCCTTGCCCCCCGTGAATTCGCATGGAACGGCCGTTGACCGTAATCTCCGCCTTGCTGTCCAGATTCAGAAGCAGCAAATGCGACTGAAGATACCTGAGCGAATAAATCCAACCGCTCGCCTGGATTTCCTCCGCCGATCGTAATTTCAGCCACCATGAATGAAGGTCTGCGAGTTTACTCATGACTTCCCTATCACCGCCGTATATGACGTATTCAACTTGCGACCTGCGCCCAATTCGTGCCGAACCGTGGCAGGTATGCTTCATGCCCGGAGTTATGTCGTTCTGGGCGCATAGGCGCGGAGGAAGGCTCTTACCCCGTCGACAATCGTCTTCTTTGTCCGCATTTCCTCCCTATCTCGGGCACGCCCCATATTATTGAAGACCAGAAGAAAGGTCAGGGCGCTGAAATGCTGGGCGGCAAGCCGAGAGTCGGGAACTTCGAGCATCCCCATTCTTCCGAGCTCTGCCAAACGGTTCGCTATTCCTTCTTCAGGCGCGCTGTCCAGCCAATCGTAAGTTGCCTCCGGCAGGTTTTTCCCTTCCACCGTCACCAGACGAAGAAGCGCCGAGTAGTCCGAGGTTTCAATCGTCAACGTCACAATCTGTTCGCAGAACGCGATCAGTGCGCGTTCGAGGTTCTCGACTTCAGTGAGACAATCGTCGATCGCACGCTGGATCGAGACAACGACCGAGTGACCCGCCTCTTCCACAACAGCGAGCAGCAAGGCTCGTTTATCGCCAAAATAGTCGTAGACGGTCCGCTTAGACACTTTTGCGCGCGCCGCTACCGCATCTACGCTTGAACGATCGAATCCTTCCACAAGAAAAAGATAACGTGCGGCCGCAAGTATATCTGCCCGCTTTTGGGCAGAACCTTCGCGCAACACCTTCGTTTCCACATGATTTGTCATTGCGGGCCCTCCAATTGTAAGCTGGATCTTCTAAGTTAAAAACAATTCATTCGACGAATTTATAGACTTGCTTTAAATACACTATACGGTGTAGTATACTTCGTGTATCGTTATAAATCAAGCTCAAGGAGGACTTTCCATGGATTCGATTTTCTCTTCAAACGTTGACGTGTTGATCGTCGGCGCCGGTCCTACTGGTCTGACGTTAGCCTGCGATCTGGCGCGCCGCGGCATCTCGCATTGCATTATCGAACGCTCCGATTCCTACAGCGTCGCTTCCCGTGCGAAAACGATCATGCCGCGTTCTCTCGAGGTCGCCGACGACTTGGGTTTCGTTGAAAGCATCGTCAGCAAGGGAGTTACCGATCTGCCCGCCCGTTACTACAACGACAAGGGCGATTTTATCGACAAACCCGGCCTATCGATTCCCGCAACCCCCGAACAAAGTACGCCATACCCCGATCCCGTCTGGATCGCAGAATTCGATGTGGAAGCCGCCCTGCGCGCAAGGTACGCCCAACTTGGAGGTCATGTCAAGCTGAGCACGACCGCGGTGGAACTCAGCCAAGACGATAACGGAGTCACCGTCGCTGTCGCTGCCCCCGAAGGCGGCCGACATGTTCGCGCGCGCTACGTGGTGGGCGCCGATGGCGGGAAGAGCACCGTTCGCAAGCTGATCGACAGGCCGCTCGTCGGGCATACCTATGAGAACCAGCGATGGTATCTGGGCGATGTCCGGCTTCAGGGACTGAATCCCGGGCGGATGCATATTTGGGCCTCAGAGGAGGGGATGATCGGACTGACACCGCTGCCGGGCACCGATATTTGGCAGCTTCAAAGTACAATTCCCACGGATATCGAGGAGCCTGAAAAGCCTTCCCTTGAGCTTTACCAGGCCATGCTCAATCGCCGAGCCGGCGCCGAGAATATCGTGGTAGCCCATGCCTCTTGGCTTTCGATTTACCGGGTGAATGTTCGCATGGTCGACAGCTACCGCAACGGCCGCGTCTTTCTTGCCGGCGATGCCGCGCATGTGCACTCCCCTGCCGGCGGCCAAGGAATGAATACAGGAATGCAAGACGCCTACAACCTCGGCTGGAAATTGGCTGCGGTGCTGCGGGGAGCAAATGCGGCCTTGCTCGATACGTACGACGAGGAGCGACGTCCCGTTGCACGAGCCGTGCTCGAGGACAGCACGAAGAGGCTGGGTGCGACGATGAAGACCGTTACCGACAGCCGTTCATTGTCCGCTTCGCTCGGCAAAATCAGCGACGATCTTACCAGCGGACTCCTTGTCTCTTATCCCGACAGCTCCCTGACCCAGCCAATGGCCGATGAGAGCATTGCGGGTCCAAGACCCGGAGACCGCGCGCCCGACGCCACAGGCCTGCAGGGCGACGGTTTTGACGGGAGTGTCTTCGATCTGCTTCGCGGACCTCACTGGACGCTTCTCGCATTCACAGACGGCCCTTTGCCCTCCCTGTCGCATATCGATCGCAGCGAGCTGCATGTGCATCGAATGGCCAGACCGGATGCCCGAGCCGTAGACGGATTCGTCGACCGTGAAGGGAACGCGTACCGTGTCTATGCCTCTAACGGCAACGAAGCTGTGCTGATCCGTCCGGATGGTTACATTGCTTTGCGATGCAAATGCGATGACGAGACAGAGATTAACGACTATCTGCACTCCAAACAGGAGTTTGCCGCGAATTACGGAAAACGGAAATAACCGCAGCGAGGAGGAATCGAACAGGAGGGTTCCCGCCTTATTGCGCAAGGAGTCGGAGGACTTCCGGCTCCTTTTTCCCGCATCTAATCCGAGGGAAAATATGATATAATGCCCTCAGGCAAAGCTTGGTTTGCGCATATCCCCTTTCTCACAAAATAGGCGGAGGCTGCTGTATGATCACAAAATTATGCGATTGCGTGCTTGACGGCATTACGCTTGAACGAGTGATACGCAACGAAGAATTCGTGATGCCGGACATGCACTTGCACCCGGAATTTGAAATCTACTACATGTTTAACGGAGAACGCTATTATTTTATCGAAAATAAAACGTACCATATTCGCAAAGGCAGCCTTGTGCTGGTCGATTCCATGCATATCCACAAAACCAGCGTCCTCGGCAAAAACTTTCACGACCGCTTCCTGATCGAGTTGAACGCCGAGCCCTTCTCGACCTTTTTTCAGAACATCAGCGGGATGAGCCTGGCGGAGTTTTTCTTCAAATATTCCTGCGTATTGGAGCTGGACGAGCAAGCCCAGATCTGGATAGAGCGCCGTTTCAACGATATTATGGAGGAAGCGGACAAAAAACACGATAACTATTCGACCTTTATTATGATGAAAATCACGGAAATTCTGCTTTACGTCCGCCGCTCCCATTCCGAAAGACTGATTCCGCCCAACCTCTCCATGTCCGACAAACCCAAGCATAAAATGATCAATGAAATCGCGACGTTCATCACGCAAGGCGAGGTTAGGGTAAGAACCTTGGATGAAGTATGCAACCATTTCTTTATCAGCAAAAGCTATCTTTGCCGCGTGTTCAAAGAAGTTACCGGCTTTACGGTACAGGACTATATCAATATTCACAGCGTCAAGAAAGCGCAGCAGCTTCTGGAACGAAACGACATGAGCGTAGCCGAGATCGGCGAATGCTTGGGCTACAGCAGCGTCACCTATTTTGAACGCGTTTTCAAGAAATACACCGAAACAACCCCGCTGAAATACCGAAAAAAGCTCAGCATCATCAAGCAAAAAGTACGCAATAAAAAACAATAGAACACCAAGCGCCGCAACAAGCAAAAACGCCTTCGGCGTCCTCTTGACGCAGAATTGCGTTTTGTCGGCGATGATTCCAGATAAGGAAAGAAGCGGGCGCTGCCCCTTATTGAAAATCGGGGCAGCACCCGCCAGGTGCCGTGCCTTACTTTTTGGCGATCATTCTTTCAATAAGCGCCTGCAGTTCCTCCGCGCCCTGATCCACCGTTAATTTGCCGTAGCCCACGTTCTGCCCAAGCAGCTGCAGCTCGGTGACAAACTCTTGGTCGTTCGGAAGGTTCGGGCCTTGCGGTACGCTTCTGTCGGCGACTACGTCGTAAATATGGTATACGGCCGCGTCGATCGGCGTTGCGCTGGCCGATATCGCTTGACGAACCTCAGGCGAGGAAGGAACCCCGCGATTGGTGCCCAGAATTGCGCCCGCTTCGGGGCTGGTCACGAAATAGTTGGCGAATATCGCCGCAGCCTCCACGTTCTTGCTGTTCTTGTTGATTCCGATATACTGGCTCATCTGGATTTGGTAAGCCTTCTCGCCGCCTTTAGGCAATGTGGTCGCGCCCAAGGTGTCCGTCATCGCGGCTTGATAGGCCGCAACCTGGTTGCTCCAAATCAGACCGACCGCCGCTTTGCCTGCCACCAGCGCGGAGCTGTCCGGACCGGATTCCGCGTAAGTTGCCGTCGTGTCCGCATCGGGGATGATGCCTTCCGCGCGCAAATCCGCCCACATTTGCAGCCACTTCTTGGCCGAATCGACCGTTGCGTAAGATTTGCCTCCATCATCGTAGGTCCACAGCGGGGTCCCTTCTTGCGTATAGAAATAGCTCAAGTAATTTGCCGTGTTGGTGCTGTTGTCGACAAACGGGGATACCCCGGCCGGCAGCTTGGCTTTTAACTCTTTTCCGTAAGCGATCAATTCGTCCCACGACATGTTGTCCTGCGGCAGCGCTGCGCCGGCGTTCTCAATCATTGTTTTGTTATAGGCAAGGACAAGAGTGTTCGTGCCGAGGCTAACCACATACAGATTTCCGTTCAGCGTAGCCGGGATGAGCGCAGTCTGATCGAATGTCTCGGGCGTATCAATCATCAGCTGCTTACCCAGGAAGTCGTTCAAGGGCTGCAAATATTGCTCATAATCGGGATAGTTGCCTCCGAACTGAATAAGATCGGGGGCGTTGTTGCTCTGAAGCTGCGTGTCGATAATCGCGAAGTGGTCGGGCGTACCGCCATTGGGTTCGCCGGTGACCTTGATTTCCGGATAGGCTTCCATAAATTTAGCAATGACGTCATTCGTAATTTGGGCGCGATCGTCGTTGCCCCACCAGCCGAAACGCAGCTCGGCGGGTCCGCCCGTGTAGGCCGGCAGCCCATCGGGGCGCGTTGCGTCGGCCGGCGGCGATTCCGACGTCGATGCCGACGGTTCCGAAGCTGTCGCCTCCGACGCCGGCGGAGTGTTTGACTGAGCTGCGGGTTCCTTGTTGCTGCTGCATGCGGCGAGAACGAACAACAGCATGACCGCTGCCAAAATTAAATGTAAAGTTTTTTTCATTTAAGCAACCTCCCATGATTTGTTTATATCTATTACAGGGGGATTCCCCCTTGCAACCTACCCTTTGCTGCCTGAAGTGGCGATGCCTTGCACGAAATATTTCTGCAGCGAGAAGAATAACGCAAAGCACGGGATAATCGAAAGCGTGGCCATGGCCAGCGCCCCGCCCCAGTTCGAAACCGCGCCCGCATCGCCGACGAATGTGCGCAGGGCTCTGGAGACGGTGAACGTCTTGGGATTTGTAAGATACAGCAAATGATTGAAGAAGTCGTCCCAGGTCCATAAGAACGTAAACAGAGCGGTTGTAATCAGCGCCGGAGCCGCAAGCGGCACGACGATCCGTAAGTAAATTCCCGCTTTCCCGCATCCGTCGATCACTGCCGCTTCGTCCAAATCCTTGGGCAGCCCGCGAATAAACTGCACGAGCAGGAACACGAAGAACGCGTCGGTAGCCAGCAGCTTCGGTACGATGATCGGCAGATAAGTGCCGACCCATCCGAAGGTGTTAAACAGAATATACTGCGGCACCAATGTGACGTGGCCGGGCAGCATGAGCGTTATCATCATGATCGCAAACCATAAATTCTTGCCATCGAACTTGAGCCGTCCGAACGCGTAAGCCGCCATAGAACAGGTAATCAGGTTGGCGGCAACCGCCACGATACACAGAATCAACGAATTCGCGAAAAACGTTCCGAAGCTTGTGCCCGCATAACCTTTCCAACCATTGACATAGTTTTCAAGAGTGAACGCTTTCGGAATCAGGCTGGTATCGCTAAAAATCATATTGTTGGGCTTGAACGAGCTGGCAATCATCCAGATGATCGGGTAAAGCATGCCCACGCCAAGCACGATAATGAAAATATGGGTGAATACCTTAAACACCGGACGATCGGTTCCTGTTTTCAAAAGATACCACCACTCTTATCGTAAAATTAATTTTCACGAAGCCTTTATCCTTGCGCCGGGGAACCGGGAGCTTCACTCGCCGCTTCCGTACGACACCCAGTATTTCGAACTCTTAAAGATAATCGCGGTGAAAATACCGATGATCAACAGCAGCACCCACGCCATGGCCGAAGCATACCCCATCTCGTGATACGTCCATCCTTGAATGTAGAGGTACAAGGTGTAAAACAAGGTGGAATTCAAGACGCCGCCTTTGCCGCCGCCGATAATGTAGGCCTGTGTGAATACCTGGAACGCCGAAATCATCTGCATGATCAAGTTAAACAAAATAACAGGAGTAAGCGACGGAATCGTGATCGCGATGAACTGCTTGACCTTCCCCGCCCCGTCGATGCTCGACGCCTCGTAATATTCCGAAGGGATCTGCTTAAGACCGGCCAGGAAGATGATCATGCTGGAACCGAACTGCCAGACGGTGAGCAAAATCAAGGTCGACAGCGCATATTTGGGATTGGTGATCCACCCTGGCAAATCCGTGAACCCCAGGCCGCCGAGCAGGCCGTTGAGCAGGCCGTCTTTTTCGAACAGCTTGCGCCATAACACCGCGATCGCTACGGAGCCGCCAAGCAAAGTCGGAATATAATAGACAGCGCGATAGAACGGAATAAAGCGGAGTTTTTGGCTGAGCAGCATTGCAATTAATAAGGCGAAGGCCAATTTGATCGGTACGGACACAAACACGTAAGTGAACGTAACCGAAAGCGATTTCAAGTAATAGGGATCGACTCGCATAACCTCGCCCGTTGCAACCGTAAAGTCCTGAATGCCGAAGATCGATCCGAACATTTTCGTATAATTGCCAAAACCAATCAGCTGTGTAGAATCCGGCTTCGTAAAGTCGTAATCGGTAAACCCTAGATAAAGCGAATAGATCATCGGATACAGCGTGAGAACAACGAAGCCTATGAGCCATGGCAGCAAAAACAGATACGCAGCCGCATTCCGCTTAAAAAAGAAAGCGATTCCATTTCTATTCAAAATCCCTCACCCCCGCTATGATGCGATAAAAAAAAGAAACTTAAGACCTTCTCTTTTTTGAATTTTCTTATAATAGCTATTGACAAGAATAGAATATCTCAGCATCCAATTGACAGTCAATATAGCAGTATAAAGATAATAATAAAAGTTCAAATTCGTAAATAATCGTACTATATTGAACTAATAAAACAGAAAAAAGACCAGGGCCTCGGCTCTGATCTTCACGTTCCGTATTTCTATCTTCTAGGCAAAAAACGACATATTTTGGTATAATACCAGTGTACAACAGACTTGGGTGGGAAGTATCGCCTCCAGAACGGGGGTGATGCGTATGCAATTTTCGTTAACAGAAGTGATTATGCTGGGCATGTTCCTGCTGGCGTTGCTCACTTATCTGCACAAACGAAAATAACCCGCCCAGGTTGACGGCCTGCGGGTTATTTTCTCGAACTTCTTTTGGAGGTTTCCCGCCCAAAATGTTGTGCAGGGAGTCGGATGGCCGTCCGGCTCCTTTTTCTATCCTAATCATAACACGGCTGTTTCATTCCTGCAATTTGCCTTTATCTTGAGAAGCGCTCACAAAGCGGGCCGCTCCCAGTTATAGTTGTTCCGTGAAAGCAGCGAGATTCTCCAGACTGGACTTCAACCCCGCGTCGTGATCTTCCTGCCGTATTCCTCCGGGTACGTTTTCACATAGAATGGTGACTTCGGTGCCCCCGTGAACCTCCGTTAACAGCCATGACATTGTCATCGTGCCCGCGAATGCGGGGTCCTCAGACGCGAATTCGACTTGCTGCACAATCCTCTCGCCGGGAACTAACTTCAGAAATCTCCCGCTAACAACGTCGGCATGGTCCGAGGTTTTGCCTGGAGTTGAGTGATCGGCTCCAACATAGGTTAGAGTCATTCGATAGACTCCGCCTTCCCGAACGTCAAACTCTTCAATATGACCTTCCATGCCTTCCGGCGGCAGCCATGACATGAGAGCTGTCGGATTCACAAATGCTTTATAAATGGTTTGCGCCGATGCCTTTATCCATTTCGATGCCGTATCTGTTCTTTTCCCGCCGAATGCCTTTGTCATGAGACATCCTCCCTTTCGGATGTGAATAACATCTAAACCCTCATTTTACAAGCCTTTATCGCTGTTTTGAACTGACTTGCCGCTTTCATTAAAATGCTTTGCGGCCAATACCATCATCGGAATAAAGTACAAACACCATATCTCCAATACGATGACTCCCACCTGATTTAACGAATCGTTACCTGCGTTATCAAATAGACTAAACATTGGCATGACAAGGCAAATAGCAAAAAGTCCGTGAAGCTTAAGCATGGCTTTCAGCCATCTATCCGTTCTGCTAATCGGCTGAATGGTTAAGCCCACAAAAAACGTCGAGACAGCCATTACTGCATAACCGAGCAAGTCAAGAGCAAACATCCAGCTTCCCGGGGTATAGGTCAGCGCATGGATAACCTCCTCTGAAGCCGCCGCCTGATTTACGGTTGTTAATTGCGTAAAGTAAACCAACTGAATAAAAACGGCATAGAGGCAAGCAAAGGACAAGCCGGCATACGCAAAAGCTTTATGATCCTCGTCAGCCTCAGCTGCAAAAGCGCACGTTAAAATCGTATAGGACCAGGAGAGCGCCATGCAAATGCCAAAAGAGATGAGCGACATACTCTCCTTTAACATGGATACGGCAAAAATGGCCGTCGAGATCCCCGCTATAATTGCGGAATAAAGGCCCGTCTTTGCATTTTTCATTTCATAACCTCCCCTGCTTCGTCCGCTCCAACCCTTGGCATTATGCCCCTCTATCCCTATATACAAATTGTACTCCAATTCCCCTTAAATAAAGTGACGAAAGTCTCTCCGCATCAACAAAAACGGCTATACAAGCCAAAACGCCTTCGACGTCCTTAGGACGGTGAACGCGTTTTGTCGAGGACGATTCAGTTAAGGCTAGAGAATTTTATCCTTTCTGAATGGTTAAAGAAAAAGCCGGGGAGTGTTCCCCGGCTTCTTCCTCTAAATGCCTCAGCGCGATTGCGCATAGATTCGATACAAAATAACCGCCGCTTCCGCGCGAGTCAGATTGCCCTTCGGATTCAAGCTGTTGTCGCTGTTGCCTTGGAGCAAACCGACGCCAAGCAGATAGGCTAACCCTTCCCTTGCATAGGTTGCCGCCTTCGCGCCGTCTTTGAAATCGTCGATGGACTTGGACGAGACTTGCGACAGCTTGTTCTGCCATTGGTCCAGCGCTCGCTTAAGGATGACGGCAACGTCTTCTCTGCTGACTTTCGTATCCGGCAGGAATTTGTTCCCGCCAACGCCTTCAACAATGCCAAGCGCGCGGCCGATTCCAAGCTCCTCGTAATAAGGCGAGCTTACCGGAACATCGGCAAAGTTGGCCGTGAATTCAGCGTCCAGCTCCAGGAGTCTGATCAATTGCGCGAGGAATTCCCCTCTGCCGATTGCGGTCCCCGGATCGAAGGTCGTGGCCGTCGCGCCTTCGACTACGCCTCTGGCCGCCAACGCTTCGATTTCCTTGGCCGCCCAAGCTACGCGAGACAAGTCGCTGAACTTAGGCGCCGCATATCCGACTGCATACTGGCTAAAGTGCGAAATTCGAAACGCCATCTGCCCCGCTGCGCTGTCATATCTGCCGTTAGGCACAGGAGTTGCGCTGCCTTCGCCGTCTACGTACCAGACAACTAGCTGATCGGGATGTTGTTGCTCCGCTGCTGTCGGCGTATACGGTACGAGGATCGTAACCGGCGCTTCGCTATTGCTCCACTCGGCTGCTTTATCGTCGAACAGGATCGACAGATCCAATACCGGACGATCGCCAATCTGATCGATCAACCGCTGGCTCCATCCGCTCTTGTCCGCTTGGCGAACCACGAGGGTTACTACCGTCTGCCCGGCACTTTGCAATTGAGCTGCGGTAAACATCGCGCTCGATACGATAACCGAGCCAAGCGATGTTTCTATTGCGACCGAGCGATCGGAGGCTCCCTCGAACCACGAGGCCGGAAGCCCTAATGTGTAGCCTTTCGCATTCTCGATGGCGGATAATAGGATTTTAATTTGCTTCGACTCGCCGGCTGCCTGTTCGAATGCGTCTGCAAGCTCGTTGTCGGACAAGACGGTTTGGGCAAGTTGAGACGCGTTATCCAACGTTGGCGTCAAGCTTACGGTTACGTTTCCGCTGCTATCTGCATTAACCTTTGCAGAAGGCGGGGCCGAAACGGACCCTGAATTGCTCGAATTACTCGAATTTCCCGATACGGCAGTATACTCCGCCACCACGGTCAGATCCGACGTCACGTTCGCAAAGGCGACGCTCCATCCCCTGAACGTATACCCTGCCCGCGACGGCTGCGACGGCGCGGTTGCATCTTCTCCGTGCCTCACCGTCTCCGTCTTCAGAATCGTTCCATTCCAGTCCTTGAACGTGACCGTATACGATACGACGAGCGCATTGATCGTGTTCAGCAGTTCCGTTCTGGCCTCGCCGTCCGGCATAATCACGACAAAGTTGCGAGCCATTGCGATATCGGCGGCCAATTCGGACGCGAGCGCTCTGGTGACGGCCGCTCTTGCCGAAGCTTCAAGCCGTTCATTGTATTCGCCCGCGCTTAACAGATATAAATTCGTAAATAAATTCGAATTCTTCAATTGTCCGCTTATCACTTCAAAGGTGGCTCTGGAGCCGTCGGATTCATTCGAGCCATCGGATTCGTTGAGCATGACCGATACTCCGATTCTCTCGTTCGCAAGCTCCGACGCAGGATGGTTATGAACGGTATTAAACGGAATTTTCAGATCGTAAATCGTCGTTTTCGTATTTTCATCTCTCGTAATGTTGGCCACGATATCGGTTACCGGAGCAGTCGGCGCATTGGCCCCCGTAGGACGAGTCCACGAGAATACGACGACTTCGTTGTCGTTGGCGAGCGTGAATCCCAATTCATTCCGTGTCGTACTGTCGGTTGCAGGATTGCGCAAATCAATGCCTAGCTGCAAATTGTCTTCCCGCCATATATTCCCTCCGGTCTGGCTGTTGAAGTGCACGTCATCCGTAACGACAATGTACGCGTACAAGTTGTTGTCGTCCCATGCGAAACGCGATTCCGCGCTGAGGTCTTGCGGACCCTCCCACGTTCCCATCGTTACGTAATCTTCCGTATCCATGACGAACGCCGGAGTTGCGGCGCTCTTCGCCGGGTTTTCCGAACCGACAGAGCTTATCTTCTCGGCGTAAGCCGTATCGTATTTGGCCGTATAGGCGTATGCATTGCCGTCTTCGAGGCGAAGCTCGAAGGTGATCAGACCTGCAGCGTAATCCGGTAAATCTACGGTTACGACTTCGCCTGCCGCAAGCGCGTCGAATTTCACGGGAGTGAAATTTTCGGCATAGGCCGCCGGGGAAACCACGGTTAATGTCCCGGGAGCGGACACCCTTCCTCCGACATTATACTTAAAGTTGATTTGATGTTGATCTCCGTTGTCGGTCAGGTTGAATACGAACGGATCCGCCATTAAATCCGAGCCGTAAATTCCGTACGGATTGTTGGCCGGGGTGCCGTTCCTCAAACCGGACGCGTAATAATTGTTGCTCAGCTCGATCGATGTGCCGCCCTCGCGCAGCATGGCATACACGTTGTTATTCTGGCCGTCCTTGGACGGCTGGAAGTAAGAGGAGTATACGTGCGCTTTACCGCCGTGAACGTCGATCCCCGGATTGCTGCCGGGCAGCTGAGTGAAGTTCGCTTGCTGGAAACGAACGTTGCCGTTATAGACGACCGCTCCCGCCAAGGTCGGGCTTCCCCAGAACGCGCTGTTGTACAGGGCAAGCTCGGCGTCGGGGTGGATTTTTGCGGGATTGGCGGCATCGCCCATTTTAACATACGCTCTGTTGGGCTCCGTCGCGATGTTCGTATTCACCAATTCCGAGTTGATCGCGACAATTCGGGTGTGTTCGTCCGCATCCTCCACATGGAGAGCGTACGTGGTTCCGTCCGAGCCGTGACCGATCATCGTCATTTTTCCCGGGTAAGCGAATTCTCCGTTCCCCAGGTCTCTTTTCAGAAAATGTATGCCATATACCGAGCCGTAAACGAAGTTGTTGAAAATCGTCTGGTCTTCCACATCGGCGAATTTGAGCGCACTCATGTATCTTTGCACGAATCCGTACAGATCTCCTGAAGGCGCCGTGTAGCCTTGGCCTCCCGGAAGTCTTAATGCGTAATGCGGATTGAATTGCATGTTTCGAATAAATCCGCCTTCCGCACCTCCCCCGACCCAGATGCCCGCTCTCAAGAGCGTGCCGCCCAAATAATCCACATAGTGACCATCCGTTGGGTAGGAAGCCAGGTCTATGCCTTTGTCCCCGATCGGGATCGTCAAGTTGATCGCATATACGCCTGCGCCTTGTCCCTGTACCAGGAACGGGGTTTTCAGCGTTTGATCGGGATTGTTGAGATTGACGCTGGTCAGATTCGCTTGGGTCAGATTAAGTCCTCTGAGACCCGCGTTCGCCTTAAGCTGAATAAGAGAGGCTCCGTTTTCTCCCTGGGCGCCGCCGCTGTAAGTCGTGAAGATTGCCGTGCCGCCGCCCTGCGTATGGTGCTGTACGTCCCATGTTCCCCTGAGCTCAACGCCTTCCGGAACGATGACGGGAAGATCCAGCCGATATCTTCCTCCCGGCAAATAAATCGTGCCGCCGCCGTGATTCGCTTTCATATAGTTCAGAGCTTCCTGCAATTTCGCGGAGATGTCCGCGGTCGGCGCGCTGCTGGTTAACGAGCGCGGGAAGTCCAGTCTAAGCACCGCGCTTGAGGCCGGTCTCGGGTGAACGTCGATATCCGTCTTGACGTCTTTCGGAATAGGTTCGAACAGATATTCCACATCATTCACGATTTGCACCTTGGTGTTCTCCCCGTCAACCTTAACATCAAGCTCAAGATTGGCGATGTGCGCGGCCAGGTTAGCGCTCTTGAGGTCAAGGTTATAACCGGAATTGACCGATTTGAACGTTCCGAAGTTTGTTCCGAGCTGCGCATGTTTGTCCGCTTGCTTGAAACTGCTCTGACTGACCAAGGCGTTGCCCCGATTCAGGAAGTTCAGCGCGTAAGCGTCATAGTCGTCGAACGTGCTATCCTCGAAGGAGATTACTCCCCCTCTGGCGTTGCTGACAATCGGACCTTTGAAGGCTACTCCGTTGAACTGAACGGAAGTGTTGAACCGTTCGTCGAACTGTACAGCCGTGTCGCCTCCGAATTCCGAATTCGAGATCAGCAGACCGAAGCCGTTAACGTTGTCGATATAGACGCCCGTCTGGCTGTCTTCGATTTTTAATCCGTAGAACTGTGCGTTGGGCGCTTCGTCGCCGCCTGGCTCCCTTCCGATCCACATCCCCGTCTTATACCCGGAAATGTTCAACCCCGATACGTATTCCCAGTCCGAACGGTGCATCATGAACCCGGTCGCGTTCGCTCTGGTGTAAGCTCTCGCTTCCGCAAGCGTCGGCGCGCCGCCAAGTCCGGAATTCGCCCAGTATTTCGGGTTCACGTTCACGTTCTCGATCCGTCCGATGTCCGTACAGGTGTGAACCACGATCCCCTTGTAAAGAGCCGTCATCTTGCTGTTCACGACGTAATGCATTTCGCTCGGCAGGGAGATGAAGCCTCCCCAAGCGTTGACAAGCGTAACGTTATCCAGCGTTGCGCTGTTGCCGGTTCTCTGATAGAACGTCCACGGATACGGAATTCCGTGAATCGTCTCGAATTCCCCCGTCTTCTGACCGTCTGCGTTCCTCTTTTCAACCGTGGTTGTCGCGTTAATATCCTGATTCGGATACCATACGGAAAGGTTGGACACGCCTGTGCCCTGCTCCATGTCGATGAAGCGATCGGACACGTTGGCCACTTTTTTGCCGCCGGTCTGATTTTCCCTCTCGTCGGAGTCCACATAGGTGTCGTAGTTGGCGGAATTATGCCCGGCATAGACCGCGAGCACGGTGCCATCGATTGTGCCGTCGTAATCGTCCGCATCCGGGTTATCCCATTCGCCGCGGAGCTGTACGCCTGCCCGCAAATTCAAAACTTGTTTGTACTCGTAGGTTGTATTGCCTGTCGTGCTTTTAACGCTGACTGTCCCGGTCGTTTCCGAACGGAACGCATAGGTTCCCGCCGGAATATAGACTACGCCGCCTCCGTCATTATACGCCGCGTCAATCGCCGCTTGGAAAGCCTCTCTGTTATCGAAATCAACCAAACTTTCCGCTGCCGCCATCGCTTCCGTTTTCGCGCCGAAAGCGAGTACGTTAAAGTCGGAGATCACCCAATCCTTCGCGTCATGTTCCTGATCGATTGCCGTCCTCATATGTTTGGCGTAATCGTATCTGCCCGGAACGGTCAACGCGAAGGTTTTAGTCCGGGTTACAGGAGCGGCAACCGGGCCTCTTCGTACCGTTGCCGTAAGCGTTACGGCGCCGCCGCCATCCGGACGGATGGTCGGGATCACGCCTGCGGCGGTCACGAGAGCAGCGTCGGAGGTCGTCCATGTAATATCCGTCATATTCTCGCCCATCGACGGAAGAACCAGGTTCGTCGTCACATTACTCTCGATGACGTTCACGCCTTTGATTAAATCCCAGGTCAGCTTGTTCCACATCTGATTTACCGCATCCTCGTCGTTTCCGATCCCCGTTCCGCGAACGACGATAGGAAAGGTTTTAACCACCGGCGCTGCCGTACCTTTGCTTAGGGTCGCCGTCAGGGTTACGGCCGTATTGGTTTCTTGACGCTCTACTGCGCCGGTGTCGCTGTTGATGACCGCCTCATGGGTAGAGGTCCAGGTTATGCTCGTACTCCCCGAACCCGACTTGGCAAGAGTCAAATCCGTTTCCACCAGATCCTGTCTTGTATTCGCGCCCTTGATCGCGTCCCAAGTCAGAGCTTCCGCAGCAAGCTGCACCGCTTCGGTATCCGTGGGGGGAATCTCGGTTATTCGAATGCTCTGAATAAGGGCTCCTGCTGTAGCAAAACGGAGGTGTGCGCCTTGATTTTGCGCGCCTACCGCGAAATTGGCTCCGTTGAGATTCACTCTTGAAGTGACCCAAGCGTTGCCGCTTCCCGTCGCGGGAAGGCTCGCCGATCGATACGCGTCATATCCGGAGAAGCTGCCGGGATAGATGGTGTTATAGTGCAGCGAAATCCCGCCGGTGGCGCTCGGTCTCCAGTATTTGACTTCCAGTTCGACCTTGTTGACCGACACAAGTCGAGGGTCGTTAACAATGACGTAAATAAAGTCGCCAACCTTCACGGCGTTCACGCCGTTTTGAGTGACTCTTTCCACCAGGACGCTGTCTCCGTTCAGGCTGATGTCGATGCCGTCGCCTTGGAGTTTTTGATTGTCGCCGGATGGAGCATAGGTGGCCGGATCGTTGAAGTCGATAAACACTTCGGCCAGCTCGTTATCCGTCCTGACTACCGTCAGATTGAACGTTTTGGCAACAGGCGCTGCGCTGCCTTTGGTTATCGTCGCCGTAAGGGTTACGGCTTTGTCTTGGTCGGGATCGCGAGTGACGCTGCCGGTTGCGGTATCCAGAACACCTGCAGGTACGGCCGACCATACGATAGCCGTATCGTTCGCCCCCGTTGTCGGAAGCGTCAGCGCCGTTCTGACTTCGGATAGATTCGCATTCGCATTCCTGATCGTATCCCAGGTCAACTGGTCTGCCGCGTCCGCTACGGCTTGATTGTCGTCAAGATGCACCACTTTAACCCTTGTATGCGTTCCTGCAAAAGGATACTGCGTATTTTGGGCCGTGCGGGCGAAGGTGTAATAGGTGTCGCCTACGGGTTTTGCAAATGTAGCAGTATACGAGCCCGAATCGAGCGTCCCCGTCGTCCAATCGCCTTCTGCAGGAGCGCTGCCGGTCGCGTTGATCGCGAACTGCACGACCTGACCGTTCGTCGGCGCGGCCGAAGATAACGTCACGTTGTCGGTTGTCTCAACGGCTGCCGGAACAGGTTTCGGCGAATCCGCGGTACTCTGAAAACGAGCGTTCTTGATATAGATGTCGCCTTGGGGCGCGGAAGCCCATTGCATCTGCAATCTCATTTCCGTTACCGTGTCCAACGTAACGGGGTTGAAGCCATTCGGAGAATTGGCCGTCGATAATTGCGCATAGACGGTCATCCATTCGTTGACCTGTCCGTTTCTCATTTCATTCACATTCAGATTAAGACGCGAATTCGTGTCCAGATTGTTGCCGCCGGATGCAATGGCAATCCAGTTATTCCCGTTGAAATTTAGAAGGTCCGCATGCGTAACATACATTTCAAAAACAAAATATTGATTCGCGTAAGCCAATAGATTCTGACTGCCGCTGCTGGCATTCCAGATTCGTTCAGCGCCGGCGCCTATTTTTCCGGGACCCAGTTTAACCGCGTTATTGCCGTCCGGCGCAGCAGCGCCGATCGTCCCCTCTTCGATATTTGGAAAATACGTCGCAGTCCGGGCATTGACCTCCGCCGGCATGGCTTTCACCGTCAACGTGAAAGCTTTCGTCGCGCTTGCCTCGCCCTTGGTTATTGTCGCCGTGAGGACTACGGTTTTGTCCACTTCTCTGTTCCATAAACGATCTATGCTTCCGGTGCCGCTTATGGCCGCATTGTCCGAAGACCAGGCTACGTTAGTTGTGCCGATTGTCGTCGGAAGATTAAGCTGCGACTGTACATCGTCAATCGAAGCATTGCTGCCTTTAATCGTATCCCAGGTCAGAGACGCCGCGGCGTCATCTACGAGCACTTGTTCGTCAATCGACGTTACGATAATTCTGGAAGATGCGCCGATGAAGTTGTAAGTGCCGTTCGCTTTCGCGCGCGCGAATACATAATAGGTTTCCGCTGAAGGCAATTCGGCAAATTGATGCGTATAAACGCCGCCGTTGTTCACCCCGTCGACCCAACCGGATGCCGGAGCGATGCCGTCTTCGCTTATCGCGAATTCCACGGCTTGTCCGCTGGCCGGCGCGTTGGCGGTCACCGTTTTTGTCGCTGCGTCCAGTGCGGGAACCGTTGACGATGAGAGCGGAACGCCTAACGCGCTTTTCTGAAAACGCGGGTTTTTAATGAAAACGTCGGCGCCAGGGACACTCGTCCCCCATTGCAGATGCATGGCCAGTCTGGTTACCTGGTCCAGCCAGTCGTCATTGAAATTCCCGGCTGTGGCGCTTGACGACGACAGCTTCGTATAGACCGTCGCCCATGTACCCACCGCTGCATTCGTGACCCCGCTTAGCTCAAGCTGGAGACGGGAATCGTCGTTAAACTTGTCGCCAGCAGGATTACTGTCGCTTACGATGACAAGCCAGTTATTCCCTTCCATATTTTTGAGGCCAGCATTGGGAATATACATCTCGAAGGCGAAGTAGCCGTCTCTATAAGCGGACACATCTCTTAGAGGCGACACGCTCGGCGTGAAAAGATTGTCCCAAGGACCGCCGTTCTTGGAAGTTCCCGTGTTCAGCTTCCACGCTGTCTGTCCGTCCGGCGCTTGGGTAGCTGTCGCCGTATTTCCATCCGTCCCCTCATTTACGGTCAATAGATTTACATCATCTTCCCATGCCGCGCTGACTGTCCCTGTCAAAGGCGGAGAAAACAAAGTAACCAGCATCGCTGTCACAAGTAAAGATGCCAATAACCGTCTTTTTATCATCCTTAAATTTCCTCCATGTATCCTGTTTTTAGGTTTTGAAGAGCTCCCATAACTCTTTGATTCTAGGACCACCTGAACCCCTCGTACGGCCTGACAATGCTTTTCCGCTTTTATACTCTCGCCTCCGCATCACCTCTGCTTTTCCATATGTGCAATCTTCCTAATCTCTTATCCGACCACAATCGACAAAATGTTAGCGCTTTCAACAGGTTTCAAAGAGCGAAACGGATACGTTCGAATATCGCATTCTCGCCGCTTCTTTAACCCCTGCAATCTTCTTCAGGAACAACACTCTGTATAATATTGTGGACTTATCTTATCATACGAGTGTTGCAATCAAGTTCCTACGGGGCAGTCTTATCCTTTATGGGGGCATTATTACCTTGATTCCCCGATTGATCTTATAATCGAAAAAGAAGCGGAATTTCCTCCGCTCCGTTTACGATCTATGACTAAAAACGAAAAAGCGGGCGAATGTCGGGATTCATCCCCGCATCCGCCCCTCTTCCTCTACTCCAGTACCATCGATTCACCTATTATTTTCCCACTGCCCATCCGCTTTCCTGAACACGCCTGCCGACATAAGCTTCGTCGAAGCGAAGGCCAAAACCCGGAAGCGACGGCACGGTAACATAACCGTTGTCAATCTGATAACCGGAGGCGTCCATACCCGCAACTTCAATCTGATCCCATTCGACAAACTGGAAGCCTTCAATTGCAGAAGCTACTTGGCATAGCGCATAATTGCCGTATGGTGTACCGTAACTGTGAGGAGCCGATTTCACACCGCTCGCATCAAGCTCAGGCGCAAGATCCAACCAGAAGCAGAAGCCCGGAGCAAGAATATCGTATTGGACGACATCAATCACCCCCTCTTTTGCCCATTGAATTAATGGAGGAGCAGCCAACCCTTCGCCGTCTGCCACCAGCACATTTAGCCCCTCCGCTTGCATCCATGCCTTCAGGTCTGCATAAAGCTCGGCATCTTCATGAAATGCCTCCTCCAGCCAATACAGTTTGGCTCCTTCAGTCTCCTTCAGTACCTGCTTGGTTAAATTGAGATTATAACCATTATTGGCGTCAATCATGAGCTTGCCATCAGGTCCCGCTATGTCCCGAATGCCATGAATAATTGCAATATCCCGCTTGGTCCCTTCGATTAGTGGCATGTAGCGAGCGCCCCTACCCACCTTGATCTTAAAATTAATATGACCCTGAGCCTTGCCTTCGGCCGCTTCCGCCATCATCAACTCGACGGCAGCAAGCTCCTCCAATAGATGCAAATCGTCAAAATATAGAGAAGTGTCATAGCAAGGCAGCTTCAGAAGCTGTTCCCTCTCTTCGTTCCTCGCTATTAAGGAATAGACCGGTTTACCCTGCACGTTCCCAAACCAATCCATTAAGGGATACTCAATGCTCCGATAATTAGCAGCTATGGTACCATTGGAGCCAAAGACGTCTTTGACTTTGGTACCAATGAGCTCTTGAGCGGCCTGTTTGGTGATCCGCGACCAACCGAAGCCCGTCTCCCCGGCAATTGTAATCCTTGCCAATTGCAAAGGAACGTCAATCCCATGCACGCCTCTCCGGGCATTAAGCCCTGCGGCTCTGGCTCTCTTGCCCGGCAGGATCGCCCATTCTATCTTCTCTATGCGCCAACTTGGCTCAATAATCGATACATTCAATTGAATATCCCCTCCCGCTCCAATATCCGTTCCACTTTACCCCTTCATCCCTGTCGTAGATATGCCTTCCACAAAATATTTTTGCGCCATAAAGAAAACAATTACGCAAGGCAGGATCGCAACGATTGACATGGCCAGCAATTGATTCCATTCCACATACTGAGAAGTATCAAGCGACATTCTCAAACCGAGCGAAACCGTAAATTTGGAGACCGAATTAATATAAATCAATTGATCGAAAAAATCGTTCCAGGTCCAAATAAACTGGAAAATGGCGCCGGATATAATAACCGGTTTACACAATGGCATCAGGATATAAATTAAAATTCTTAATGAGCCGTATCCATCAACCTTAGCCGATTCGTCCAGTTCCCTTGGCAGCCCTCTGAAAAATTGGATGAACATAAAGATAAAAAACGACGATGTGGCAAAAATCGCCGGCACGATAAACGGTAGATACGTGTTGATCCATCCCAAGTCTCTGAAGAGCAAGTAGCGCGGAATAATGATGACAGAGCTCGGCAGCATGAGCATAATAATCATTAAGCCAAAAAATGTCTTCTTCATAACGAAATTAAACCGGGCAAATCCATAAGCTACCGTCAAGCTTGAGATGAGAGTGAAGGCGACAACCGGAATGACCAGCCGCAAGGAATTGAGCGTGAAGGTTTCAAAACCCACTTGCCCCGCGCTCTTCCACCCTGTCCAATAGCTGCTGAACACAAATTCCGAAGGCCACAAGCCAGTACCTGCAAAAATCTCGTGGCTAGGCTTAACCGATGCAAGCAACAGCCAAATCAGCGGATACAGCATGATCAGTCCAAAGCAGCATAGAAATACGTAATAAAGCGGTGGCCCGATCCTCCTATTTCGCAGAAGCAAGCTCATACTTAACTATCACCTCTGTCCTCATAATGCGTCCAGTAGGTCGATGATTTGAAAATCACCCAGGTGAACAGCATGATCACAATAAACAAGAACCAGGATAATGCACTGGCATAACCCATCTTGAAAAAGGAAAAGCCTTCCTCGTATACTTTGATGGCATATACGTAAGTCGCTTTATTCGGTCCCCCGCCGGTAACGGTAAAGGCAGAGGTGAATTCCTGCAGGCACGCCACGGACTGAATGATGAGGTTAAACAAAATAATCGGCGATATAAGCGGAATTGTAATCTTGAAAAACACTCTGACCGCCGATGCTCCATCTATGCGGGCAGCCTCATACAGCTCTTTCGGCACTTGTTTCAGCGCCGCCAGAAACAAAACCATGGAGGACCCGAATTGCCACACCGGAATGATAGCCAACGTGATGAGTGCAATGGACGGATTGCCCAACCAATCTACTGAAGGGATGGAGAACGTATTCAGAATATTATTGATAGCGCCCTCATTTTGAAACAAAAAGCGCCAAAGCACCGAAATCGCGACGCTTCCTCCAAAAATCGAAGGTAAATAATAAACGGTTCGAAATAGATTAATCCCCTTCAAGGTCACACTCAAAATGACAGCAATCAGCAAGGCAAACGCTACTCTTCCGGGTATGGCCATAATGGCATATAAAATAGTTACCTTCACAGACTGATAGAAATCCGGATCTTTCGTAAACATGTAAATGTAATTCTCAAAACCGATAAATGATCCGGAATCGAAGGTCGACAAATCGGTAAACGAATAGATCAAGGAAGCGATTAAGGGATACAGCTGAAAGCCAAGAAATCCGACTATCCAAGGCAAGATATACAAAAGCCCCACATTCTTCTTCCATCTGGCCAGCATTATTGCACCTTGTCCCTTTTCTTAAGCTCTTCCAGCTTCGCTGTTGTCGCAGCTATCATTTCATCGGCCGCTTCCTCTTCCGACACCGACTTGTATGCAAGCTTGGTGAGCATATCGCCTTCTATCTTCAGAATTTCACCGTTGAGGGAGATGGTATTTTGCAGAAGTCCCTGATTCTCCAGACTGTACTGAACCGCGTTGTCAAAGGCTTGATCAATATGATTCATATCCAGAAGAATTTGCCGGGCGGGAGCTACTGCGGGAATGGACCGCTCGAGACCAAGAATCTTTATGGCCTCCGGATCGTTAAGGAACCAATTGACGAATTTGGTTGACTCCTCCACACTTTTCGAATCGGCGTTAACAGCCAGCATATTGGTTGGGCGAACGTTAATGCCGGTATTGGCAGCTCCTTTGGTTGCCGGGTATGCAACAGAAATCAATTCTTTGCCGGCCAAGGCCGTTTTGATCGGATTGTAGTTCGCGCTCCAATTCAACCCGCCAATGATTTCGTTGTTGATCCACTTCGGATCTTCCCAATAGCTTTTTACCGTTGTTATATTTTTAATCGGTTGGATAATGTGATTGTCGTATAACGAATTAATGTATTTAAAGGTTTTAACCAAGGATTCCTTATCAAAGCCGATCGTATAATCGTCATTGATGAGCCGATTGCCTGTGAGGTTAAACAAATAGGGCTCAAATATAAAGGCCGACAGATCTCCCGGAATCGCATTAAGCAAATACATTTTTTCATCGCTGTCATGGAGCTTCTTGCCCTCTTCCACCAGCCGGTCCCAGGTTAGCTGTGTTGTATAGTCGATTCCGGCTTTGTCGGCAAGCTCCTTATTGATAAAAAATGCGCTTGCATTAATTCCCGTAGGCAAACCAATCAATTTTCCGTCCGGCGAAGAAAGGCTCTGCAGGAAATTTGAATCGTATCCGGATAAATCAACCTGATTGGTTGCATTAAAATCCACAAATAAATTCGCTTGTTTATAGAAGGGGCCCAAGTAAGCAATGTCAATCTGCATAATATCGGGAGCCGTACGTCCTGCAAGTTGAGTGGTCAACTTCTCCAGGTATCCGTCAAATCCACCGTATTCACCTTCAATTGTGACATGGGGATTCAACGACTGATAATGCTCAATGGCCTGCAAGGTAGCTTTGTGTCGGGTTTCCCCGCCCCACCATGACATTCTCAACGTGATCTTTTCTTTCTTGCCATCGTCTACGGACGCCTCATTGCCGCCGCTGCAAGCCGATAAGAGCAGTGCTGCAGCCAGGACAACCGAGCTAAATAGAGCTATCTGCCTTCTCATTCCTTTGACCTCCGAAAATCATGATGAAGTGTATCCGGATTACACCCACATGAATGTTGTAGTGACTAAGCTTAGTAACTACATTATACAGAGGCCTGAAAAGGTGAAAAAGGGAGCTGACTGTACTTTTGGTATCAATTCCTTACCCTTCGGGTATCCATTTTAATGATGACGTTGCATTTTTGGGGAGCCGCGCCGTTACGCTTGTCCCTATCCCCCGCTTGCTCCTGATTCTCAGTCCGTAAGCCTCGCCGAACGTCAAAGCCAGGCGCCTGTTGCAGTTGTAAATACCGATATGGCCGCTGTTATCTTGTTGTTGAATCAGCTTGTTATTAATTTCAAGCACCTCGTGATTGTCCATTCCAATTCCATTATCAGTTACGTGCAATAATAAGTCTTCCGAGGTATCCACAATCTTTATTTTAATATACCCCATTCTATCCGTTCCTCTTAAGCCGTGTATAATCGCGTTCTCCAGTATCGGTTGAATCAATAGTTTTATTGAGTAATACTGATCAATATGGATGGGATATTCCCATATCACTTCAAATTTATCCTTGTATCTCAATTGCTCGATTTCAATATAGTTTTTGGTTGTTTTAATTTCTTCCGAAAAAGGGATGATATTGGATTGGTCGCCGATGGAATAATAGAGAATACTGGATAAATTCTCTATCATTTGGCTGACTTCATTTTTGGAATTTGTAAGCCGAAAGCTCATCCAGAATATCGACTTAAAAGTATTAAACAGAAAATGAGGATTGATCTGAGCCTGGAGCGTGACGCTCTCCATTATTCTCATCCGGTATCGTTTCTCCATAACCTCCATCTTCAACTTATTCTGTTCAATATAGGTTTTCAAGACGTTTTGAATAATCAGATCGTACTCATCCTTGACTCTGGGAGGCAGATTGGGGATCGGCTGGCCGGACTCGGCGATTCTTAATATTTTCATAATGGTTTTAATTTTGTCATGGGCTCGTCTGGTAATAATCAAAGAAAGAAATACACAAATGAGGATAAGTAGAGAAAGAATCAAGATTATGATTTTCCTCAGTTTGATCGTATCCGCGTATAAAGTCGACAAAGGGATAATGGATACATACTTCCAATTGTTTTTGTCAGATGTAATTTTGGTCATATAATAATCTCTATTATCGATACGGTTAACGACGGAAGAGTCCATTTGTTTATATATTTTCTCAAAGTCTGTATCCGACAATAAGAGTTCAACATCGTTTTTAAGAATCAATTGATTCTTGTCATCCAGCACAAATATGTTTTGATCGGGAAATAAATCCAACTCATTAATTTTATTCTCCATATACTCCTTGCTTATATTCAACACAACCAAACCTTGATCGTTATCAAAAAATCGATTGTAAAAAGTAATGACATCCGTTGCTTCCTTCTCAAATGAAAACTGTTTGATGCTTCGGGATTCGCTCCAATACTTCACTGAACGATTTTGATTTTGCAGGAAACTGTCGTACCATGCACGGTCATAATACGCACTGATCGAATTTAAACCGTTGATGCTGGAAATAAAGTTCTGGTAAGGATTATCGCTGAAAATGTAAATGGAATGAATATAGGCCCGGGAGGCCACTGTCGTAACAAGCTCACTCTTGATTAGAGAGGAATAGTTCGCACTGGCATCTGATCTGGTCAAGTTAAGAACCTCATGCAGCATACTGTTCATATGAGGATTGGTGCTGAAGGTCAGTGTTAACGAGTTAATATCATCGATAAACCGTTCCGTATTGCTTTGCACTTGAGTGAGAATATTCGCATTATTTTTATTTGTAATTTCATTAATGTTGTTTTGCATAATGTAGTAAATGGAAAAACTCAACAAAACCAAAGGCATAATCAAAGAAGAAAACAAGATGATTAAGTTTTTAAAGAAAAATCGCCTATTTAAAGTGACGGTGGAGTTTGAATTGCCGAAAGGGTTACGTTTTATTTTTGTATTCACTGGGACTGACATGAAAAAAGTTTTTAAAAGCGCGTGAAAAGTTTTTTGCATTGCTGTAACCTACCCTTTCACTAATCTGATATAACTTATACTCCCCTAGTAACAGCAGTTCGGCGGCCTTTTTCATTTTCACTTCCGTAACATAATCGATAAAATTAACCCCTGTTTTTTCTTTAAATAGGCGGCTCAAATAGTTTTGATTCATCTTTAGCTGCTCGGCGATCGAGCTTAATGAAGCATCCATGTAGTTTTCCTCTATAAGGCTTTTAATTCTCCTGATTTTCAGATTCTCCAGTTTGTTTTCTTGGTCAGCATCATCGTACATCGGATCGACCATATTGTTCAGGCCGTCTTTTTCATCCAATTCTTTCTTCACCTTCCGGAAAGCGATTACAAGATCATCAAACTTGGTAGATTTGACGATATAATATTTCACTCCCAAGTTGACTGCCTGCTGAGCGTAGGCAAAGCTTTCGTAGGCGCTAAGGAAAACAATAGCTATCTTCCTGTTCGCCTGTTCCAACTCAGCGGCCAATTCGATGCCCCCCATGACGGGCATCCGAATATCACTGAGAATAATATCGACCTTGTTCGCTTTGATGTAATCCAAGGCTAAGCTGCCATTCTCAAAACTGCCAACCATATCGAAGCCAATATCCGACCAAGGAAAATAAGTGCTTAGCCCTGTTCGTATCTGTTGATCATCTTCCACAATGACTAGATTATACATAACGACCTCTCCCCTATAAAGTGGACCGAATTCTCATCAAATTTTGATTTGTTGCTTTCATTGTACGACACGACTGCACGCTCTGGGAACAATTCCACTTCATCATCCTCTATGTTGAGTAGGCAAGTAGGCAGAGTCAACATAAGATCACCGTTTCACTAAGCTGGCGGTTTTCCAAGCGTATTCCTTCACTTTTCTTGCAAGGATGCCCGAAATCGCGAAATCGATGCCCCATCTTTTTGTCCATAAGAATCCGTCATGAGGACCTAAGGCAATACAAAAGAAATGCGTTACCGAATCTCGATGGGTCGGTGCGGAGCCCCCTGCCCGATCGATCTTCATCACCTTGCCTAAACGCTTGGCCTGCATCATCGCTTCTTTGCAATTCATCCCATCCACTTGATTGGTTTTGGGATCCGTAACATAGGCACAATCTCCGATTGCGTAAATATTCTTGTGCCCTTGTACGCGATAACTGGCATCTACCAACAGTCGGCCTTCTTCATGCACCGGTAATCCGATTCGTTGAACGAGTGGATTGGGTGAAGTTCCAAGCGCCCATACACAGAGGCTTGCGGCGATTTGACCACGGTACAGCTTTACCGCCCCCTCTTTATAATGAAGCGCTCTTGTATTTTTGATCAGACTAACGCCTGATTTCCTTAGTCTTCGTTCCAGTTGACCAGTGATTTTGCGAGGAGCTTGGGGAAGCAGCCGATCTCCGGCATGAATTAAACTAACGACATTTCGATTTTTACCAAGCCCAAGTGAAAGGCCTTTTGCTCTGAGGCAGGCGGCTAATTCCGCGGCAATTTCAATCCCCGTTATTCCTCCTCCGACTACGACGGCATGCAACAGCCTTTCTTTCTCTTCAAGGTGTGCTGCTTGTTCCGCTCTCATCGCAACTGATTTTAGTTCTTCTTGAATGCCTTGGACATCGGCCTCTCCTTCTAGAACAAATCCTCCAACATCACCTTCCGGTTTCTTGACGATACTCCCGACGGCAATTACGAGCTGATCGTATCGAAGCGTCTCCAAGCGATCCTCTACCGTTTTATACTGAATCATTTGCTGATCGGATAAAACATCCCTAAGCTCCCCTTGTATAAATTCCACATGATTCCAGCGGTAAGATTGAAACGGAACGCATAAATCAACTGGACGTGCAGGCGCTTTAACCATGACGACTTTTCTGAAATGATAGGGTTGCTTATCGAGTAAAATCAAGCGAATGCGATTCCCGATCTTGGTTCCCCAATGTTTACGAAGGGATTGTATCGCATGCAATCCGGCGTATCCGCCGCCAACTACAATGATATTTTTCATCGTCGTTTCATCCATTCGTCATCGCTCCTTATCGTTTGTTGCGATATATTTACTTCAGGGCCAGACGAACGAGCCATGCAGCAAGCGCGGCAACCGTAACATAACAAAGCAGCGCAGATCCCCAATCCAACTGTGACTTCCATATAAAGAGGATTAACAGCAGTGCAGCAATCATAATGGCAATTACAATAAGCCACCCGGGTACTTTAAGAAAAGCCAGACCACCGGCGATGAAGGCCATCCCTCCGATTGCGAAAGCCAGAAACTCCGTCTCGCGCCAGCTGCTTGCCGGAACTTCAAAGAAACCCCAACTCGCAATGACAACACCAACAACGACCAACGACCATCCAAGAATGACTAACCCCATCGAACGTTCCTCCCACTTTTTTGGATTGCGTTGAATATTCAATTCTTTCCTCCTTATCTAGAATGAATATTTTTTAAATTCATTCACTACTTTGTATAAAAAGACGCCGATGGAACGGCGTTTTTTTATTTACTAAGACCATCAACCAGAAATCCAGCCAATAGCTCCAATAGATCCGGGAAATGCTCGCTCCCGATTTCATCTTTGTGAAGATCGATCACAATCAACGAATTAAATAACGCAATCATGGTCTCTTCACTTAAATCCTCGCGGAATTGCCCAGACTCTCGCCAAAGCTTAATCTGATCAATAAGAAAATTGTATATAAAATCGTTGTGCTTGTTGTTATGGGCATATTTGCGCGTGATCATCTGATTAAGCTCGGAGTTTCGATACCATTCGGTCAAAATGTTGTTCTGACTGCTTGTTTGGATCACCGCACTGAGGAACTCTTTTACAACGGCTTTGGGCGGTTGGCGAGTATCGACTTGGTCGACGATGATGCGTTTAGACCTTTCGTTTTCAGCAAGATACACTTCGCAAAAAATCTGTTCCTTCGAATCGTAATATTTGTAGAAAGTTCCGACGGCAACCTGCGCCATACCGGTAATTTCCGAGACACTCGTCTTCTTGAATCCATTTTCCAAAAACAGTTTCCGGGCGGCTTCAAACAATTCCTGGCGTTTATCTTGTAGACTCAACAGAATCACCTTTATCTCTTTGTGAGTGAATATTTTTATTATTCATTCATTAGTATATGCATGCTAATTCTGATTGTCAACAGATTGATCAAGATCTCAGGGAAATGATCCTATGAGATTTTAACTCAACTGCTGGCTGATCAAGTACGAATAAAGCCCTTTGGATTCGATCAGTTCTGCATGGGAACCGGTCTCCACAACAGCTCCGCGATCCAATACGACGATCATATCCGCCTTCTGCACCGTACTCAGACGGTGGGCAATGATCAGGCAGGTGCGGCCCTTCAACATCGTATCCATATTCTGCTGAATGATTCGCTCCGACTCCGAATCCAGCGCGCTGGTCGCCTCGTCGAAAATCAGAATACCCGGCTCGCCAAGCAGCGCTCTCGCAATGGCGATTCGTTGCAATTGCCCTCCGGAGAGGCTTAACCCCCCTTCTCCGATCATCGTCTTGAACCCGAGCGGCAACGCGGCTATAAAATCGTAGGCCCCCGCCAGCTTCGCGGCCGCCTCAACTTCTTCCAGCGCAGCGGACGGGAATCGGATCGCGATATTGTCTTGGATCGTGGCGCGGAATACCCTGTTCTCTTGCTGAACGATTCCGATCTTGCGACGCAAGGAAGCGGAATGAATCTGCCGTATGTCGTGTCCGTCGACACGAATCGTCCCGCTCGAAGGAGCAAACAGCTTGGTCAGCAAATTCGCAAACGTAGATTTGCCGGCACCGCTCCTTCCGACAAGCGCAACCGTCTGCCCAGGCTCGATCTTTAGATTGATCTGCTGCAAGATGCTGGGACCGTCCTTGTTGTAGCGAAACGAGACGTTGTCGAACTGAATGCTGCCTTTCAGCGCCGCCAATCTCCGCATATTCTGTGGCTCCAACTCTTCCGGATTTGCTCTGAAGACGTCGTCGATCCGCTCCATCGAGACCCGCACTTCCATAATATCGTTGAGCATCTGCAGCATCTGGGTAATCGATTGCGTAACCGTAAAGTAAACGGACAAGAAGGCAACGAATTGTCCCACTGTCAGTTGACCGCGCATGACAAACACAGCGCCCCCATATAGCACTAAGGCGTTGCCGATCATCTTGATAAAATCCGCTATCGTCTCCGATGCTACCAGCAGTTGAATGGCTTTGATTCGCTGTTTCAGCGAAAGCTGCAGCTTGTCCATCAGCTTCCAGCGAATCGTCGGTTCCGCGGCCAGCGCCTTAACGGTCGAGATCAGCTTGATGGCTTCGACCATCGTCGTCTGTGACTCCGCCTCCGCTTCGAACTGCTTCCGGCTGTTCCGGCGCATCAGTGGGGAGAAGAGAAGCACGAGCGCGATATAACAGGGAAGGATGGCAAACGCGATCAACGACAGCTTCACATGATAGACGAACATGAGCGTCCCATAAATGACGATCGTCAGGGAGTCAAGCATCAGTTGGACCGCCCCGGTCGTCAGCATTCTGCGGATTTTCTGATTCTCCCCCACTCGGCTTGTCAGATCGCCGATCGTTCGAGCGAGGAAGAAAGACAAGGGCAAGCTTAGCAAGTGCTTATAGAAATCACCCAACATCCCGATGTCTATCTTCAGAGCGATTCGAGCCGCTATGAAATTCCTGAATGAATTGGAGACAACATAACAGAGCGATAATCCAAGCATCCCGACCAGTAATATTCGGAGAAAATCACCCTCTCCATTGACGAGCGCCTTATCCACAATGACTTGCGTAAAGATCGGAATCATAAGCGCGGTCAATTGGACAAGCAGCGACGTGATCAGAAGCGATATCAACGCTTTGCGATTCGGAGTCACATAGGCGACAAATCGGGAAACCGGGCTGCGCATTCGCTCATTGGAAGCAAGCCGATCCGTCGGGGTCAGCGTCAAGATCGCCCCGCTCCACCCCGCCTCGAAATCCGATCTGCTTTTTTTCTCCAAGCCGTACGCGGGATCGCCGACAATCACATGTGTTTTCGTCACCTCGTATACGACGATGAAGTGTTCGCCCTTCCAATGCGCGATCACGGGCAGCTTCATCCCGGAGAGTGCGCCCAGCTGCGTCGTGAAGCCTTGCGCGGCGAGCCCCAGCGATTCCGCCGTCTCCGTCAAGCCGTACAGCGTGCTTCCGGACCGCGACATCTCGGTCTGTTCCCGAATCCGGCCAATCGGAATTCGCGAACCGTAATAGGCCATCACCATGGCAAGACAGGCAGGACCGCAATCCATCTCGTTCTGCTGCAAGCGTATCGGATATTTGCGCAGACGGAATCGAACGGGACGTTTCCGATCGACCTCCGCCCATCGGACCGCCTGGCCGGAAGCGGCCGCAAGCTCCCCCATAGCCTCGTCATCGTCATATTTGGAAGATTCGGATACGTAATTGGAGGCAATGCTTTCGATCGCCGTCCGCAGAGCCGGGTGTTCGACGATCATCGCATCGAAGTCGTTCTTGCTCAATCGGAACAGCTGAGCGGCGCTGGCGGCTACGACCGTCGCTTTGCGCCTCGCTCCCGTAAGCAAAGCCAACTCCCCGAAGAAGTCTCCGGGGATGAGGCGGTTGATGACGGAGCCGTCTTCTTCCTTGACGACCTCGCAATGTCCCGCGTGAACGATATAGAACGCATCCCCCACGTCATCTTGACGTACGATCGCTTGTCCCTTGTCCGCTTGAATCACGGTCATCCGTTCCAGGAACTTCCGAACCGCTTGATGATCTTCGGTGGATAACAGCGACGTGCGCCTGAGAAACATCGTGACGGCGCGGGACGACATATAGGTAGCGAGCAACTGTTTGAGCCCGGGATTATGCGCGAACAGTTCGCGAAGCGTTGCGATCGGAATGGCCAACAGCAGCGCGTTTCCTGCCGCGCTGTATACGACGGGATTGCCCGACCGCTCTTCGTCGCCCTCCCACCCGAAGCTGTCCCCGTCCTTCAACAGGCCGAGGCTGTTCTCCGAGCCGTCGGGCCGTTCGTCGATCATTCGGATCTCTCCCGAGACGATGCAATACAAATATTGCGGGATGTCGTCCTTCTCCTGAATCGTCTGTCCGATCGAGAACCGAAGCATTCGCGCATGCTTGGACAGCATTTGCTTCTCATTTAGACTAAGCACGCTAAAAAAAGGAACCTGCTCCACATAGTCAATTTGCCTGTTCGTCTCCATTGCTTTCGAGTCCCCTATAACCTAATCTCGTGTCCACAACGCCGGCTTGCACACGTTCGCTTCCTTGCGCCTAGCGGCAAGCCACTCATCGAAGAGAATTCGTTCGATTCTCGCCTTGGTGTCGCCGTTCAATTCCGCCGGGTATACCTCTTCGACCTTGATCACGTAAAATTTCTTTTCGATTTCGAGAGGCCCGGCTATCGTTCCGGGAGCCGCCCCGAACGCTTGCGCTTCGATCGCCTTCGGCAACTGAGCTCTCTCCTTGCGGCCGATATACCCTCCGGCAAGCCTGGATGACTCGTCGATGGAGTAGGCGCGGACCAGCGTGTAAAAGGGTTCTTCCTCCAATGCCTTGAACCGCAGCTCGCGTGCAAGCCCACGCTCGTTCACGACAATCTGCGAGAGAGCAACCGCCTCGAAAAGGGACCGATACTCCGTAAAGTATCGCTCTGCCTTGCCGGCCGTCACATGTTGGCGGACTCGCTCCTTCAACGCGTTCATCCGGGCGAATTCGGCAAGATCGGCCATCGAAAGCGCGCGCTCCGTCAGCCAATCAGCTACCTCGGAAGCTTGATAAAGTCCATTCATGACTCTCCAGTCGTTGACCGCCTCCTGGATCTCTTCCTGGCCGACCGCAATACCGTTTTCTTCCGCGAATGAGGCGACGAGCGCATGCGAAATGTAATTGTCAATCGCCCCGAAGCTTCCCTGCATGACGGCGGAACGCAGAACGTTCGCTAACGAGTAGCTTCGTTCATCAATTTGAAGAGCCACGACTTGATCGAGTGACATCGTGCATACTCCTTTATGGTTCTATATAAAAGCGCGGGAGTCGCTCCCGCGCCGTTCTTGCGTTAGATGAATCTTCCGCCAGCCACGTTCTTCGCTTCTTCTTCGGTCAGCTTCTTCGGCAAGTCGTCCAGTTTGATCTCTTGAGCCTCATTCGCTTCCACGGATTCCTTGGTCGCGTCCATCTTCTTTTGCTCCGCCATTTCCGTCACCTCCTCTTGAACCCCATTTGCCGGAGGAATCTATCTTCAACCAGCATTACTTTCAGTGTAGCAAAGCCGAATAAAAGAATTATGAAAGAAAAGGGCGCTTCATGCGGAAGAACCGCGTAGAACCGAGACCTCGCGGGTTTTAGCAAACTATCAAATTTTTTTAGTAAATCGTCGGAACCATTCCGCCGTCCATACGAATTGGCGAGCCTTTGAATGGTGCTGGATACAAATAAGTTTACCCCCTCAGTGAGGCATACTTGCTCGATCGCATGAACTCGCGATGAGCTTCCTGAATCGCGTTCGTCCGCATCAGCAGCTCTTCGGAACCCCCATGCTTCAGCTGGCCGGCAATCTGCATCAGCTTAAACGTGTTGTAATAGTTCGCATCCGCTTTGCTGCGGCTATGCTGCAGTGCGTCCTCATACGCTTGGCGCTCCATCGAGAAGCTCATTGCTTGACCATATAGATTGGGATCATGTCGCTGTAAGTAGTCCATTTCGTCGGCGCGCAGCTTCTTGCCCAGCATGAGGATATTTCGAATAGATGCCAAACGCGACTGATCCTTCGTCGCGCGTGCGTCCTTGCCTTGCTGCATCGCTTTGAAATAATCACTGGCCGACATCACGGATTTTACATTCACGCCATTTCCCCCACTATATGAAACTTAAAGAAAACTTTAAGTGCGCGCCTGCAACGCGCCTCTGGCAACCAGCATATATCCTGTGCCTCGAATCGTAACGATTCTCTCGGGATTGGCAGGGTCAACCTCGATTTTCTTGCGTAAATTGCTGATGTGTACAGCGACCGTTCTTGTATCCTCCAGACTCTCCGTTCCCCAGATGAGTTGAAACAACGCATCGACACTGACGACACGATTGACGTTTTGCGCCATATAGGACAGCAGACCGAATTCTTTTTTCGATAAAAAGATCGTTTCACTCCCCATAATGACGGACTGTGCGTAATAATCCAGCGTTAATCCCGGCAACTCCAGCAATTGTTCCCTTCTGCCCGACGACACTCTGCGAAGATGCGCCTTGATCTTGGCCATAAGTACCCCGGGACTAAACGGCTTGGTTACATAATCGTCGCCGCCATCGGACAATGCGCTGATTTTCACCTCGTCTTCCTCACGGCTGCTCAGGAACACGATCGGCGCATTCGTGTAGCTGCGTGCGTTCCTGCACCAATCTATTCCGTTTTCATTAGCCAGCAGGACATCCAGTACAATCAAATCCGGCTCAAAAGACTTAAGTAGCTTCATGGCTTCTGTCCCGTTGTGGCAATAGGAAGATCGGAAGCCCTCCCGTTCGCAATACACCTGAACAATCTCGCAGATATGGGAATCATCATCGACAATCATAATTTTATGCGTTTCCATCACACCGTCGCCTTTCTTCAGTGTCCTTCGCCCGTATCGATTTTTCTCCTATTTTATCATGGTAGATGAAACCGCTTGTGAATTACAAAGAAAACTTTAAGTGCGCCTGCCACACTTGAAGCGGCATACAAGGAAGCGAGACATAGAAGATCGACCCCGTCTTGCCGTCGCTCTCCGCTCGAACCGTTCCTCCGTGCGCTTGCACGATTTCCCTGCAAATTGCCAGCCCGAGCCCGCTTCCCTCTACGCCCTTCTCGCCCGGCTGATCAACCCTGTAATTGCGATCGAAGATTTGCTCGAGCTGCTCCGGCGGAATCCCCATGCCTGAGTCCTGCACGCTAATAATCGCATAGCGGGTAAGATTCACCTCATCCACAGCCAGCGCAATACGCACCACCCCGCCCTTTGGGGTAAACTTCATGGCGTTCGACACCAGATTGAACAACGCCTGCTCGAGTCTTTGCACATCCATCACGATAACAGGCGAATTAGATCCTTGATCTTCCTCATCTCTGTAATCCAGCCTGAAATCCAGACCTGCGTCACGCACAACCAGCTCATATTGTTCATAGAATCGTCGCAAGAAGTGTACCGCATGAACCGGCTCCATGCGGTACGAGACTTGTCCCGTCTCCAAATGCGACAAGAAGCTCAATTCCTCGATCATCCGGTTAATCCTTATCGTGTTATCCCGGATGTACTTCAGGTATTGATCATTGCGTTCCGGTTTGACTCTGTCCTGCACAGCCTCGACATACCCCAGCATGCTGGACAGCGGCATGCGCAAATCATGCGTAATATAGGCAAGGAGCTTCTTCCTCCCTTGCTCGGATTGAAGCAACTGGTCATACGATAAGCGGAGATCGTCATGAGCGGCGGATAAGGCCTGTGTGCGTTCCAGCACGGTCCGTTCCAAATTCATATTCATTTCGGTCAGCTTGTTGTTGGCGTCCTGCAGCTCGCGCGCAATCCTCTCCTCGTTCGCTGCCGCCCTCGTAAATCTGGAAGAAAGCAGCATCATCTGTGCGATCGTAAACACCAGCAGACCCAGCGGAGAAGTATTTCCGATTCGCGACCATTCGTTGTAATATAAAAAGTCGTTGATCACCGTCACTAAAGCAACCACCGACACCAGCAGGAAGACCAGCGCTCCTTCCACACGCCGCGCAGCCGCATGGACCAGCCCAACCATCAGATAAACCATATGAAGGACAACGATCACACCGATTATCGGCAGCATTTGGGTATAGATAATGGCAGGGGTCGCCACAACAACGATACATAATGCGCCGGTTACGATCCGCGTGCCAAGACGGAACCAACGCGACACGTAATTCGGAAAGATGCAATCAGAGTACATCGTGATGATATACCCGCCGCTGCACAGAATCAGGTACTCGATCTTGAACTGCAATTCCCACGGAAAAGTTGGCCACCATTGTGTGAGCAATAGCTCGCCGACCAGCAACGAGCGGATACCGAACATTAGGGTGAACAGGCCAAAGAACAAGGGCGCCCTGTCTTTGCGCCGCAGGGCGAACAACAGCAGGTGATATACGCCAATGATCAGCAGGCTTGCGGTGACGAACATTTCAGCGGCGATGTTCAGATGAGTCCTTACCGTTAACGCATCGCTGCCGCCCAACTCGATAGGCTTAGTGATGCCGCCTCGATGATGATGGAAATTGGCGATTTGCATAACCAGCTCCACCCTGTCATTCTCGGGCTGAAAGAACACCAGTTTCGTTGCCAATTGCGGCGTTACGCTGCTCTTGTCCCGACCAACCGCGCCGACTTCCGCCAGCAGCTCGCCATTCACCCATAATTTATAGGCATGAAAGAGGGTAGGCAGCCGCAGCGCAAGCCGCTCATTCCGATCCTGTTCGCTAAGTTTTATGACTACCCGAAAGGTGGCATAACCTGTACCGCTCAGCCGCTGGTCATCTAACCGATAGCCTAGCCAGGAGTTAGGGATGCTGATCCAGCGATCATGATTTCCGTCCCTTGACAAGCGATTCTGTATGTCCTCAGGCGACAGCAGTTCTTGCCAGTAGAACGCCCACTCCCCTTTTAACTTTAGCGGATGCTCACGGACATGAACCTGCGTTAAATCCAGAATGCCTTCTTTACTTTCGATCTTAGGGGAATTCGGTGCAGGCATGACGATATAGCTTGCAACCAAACCGACAGCAACGGCAGCAGCGATATAAAGCAAGACCGTACGAGAACCGGAGCGGAGAATGCTCCTCATAATGAAATCGACCCCAATCTACAGGATGCGCGATACGTAAGTTGATTCCATGATAACATCATTAAAGGAAAATGTGCCCTGCAAATCTGTGCGGGGCGTAGAATACAACGATCACGCTGAGGTCCTTTTAGTTCTGGCCCATGCCGGGCTCACAGCGGAACAGCCTGCTCCGATGGGGGCAGGCTGCTCTGTTGATTAAAATCCGTTTAAGGTTAATGCAGGCTCGGATCATACTTCATCACGGTCAATTTACTTGTCGTTGTGATACCTTCTTTATAGCTCACATAAAGGTTATCGTTGCTGTCTATGGAGAGATTTAAGTAACTAATGTTAGCAGCCGAGATGCCTGCATACTCCACGACGTTCCAACTGTTATTCTCATACTTCCTCACAGTCACCCTTTTATCGTGATCCGTATCTACATACGCGACATACGGCGTGCCCTCGCTGTCAAAGGCGATTTGAATGTCGGGAGCCCCGGATGTCTCATACGAGATTCCAGTCGCGCCTACAGGTTGCCAGGAAGAGTCCATATACTTCGCCACGACCACCTCGTTACTAGATTTACTCTTATAAACCACATAAGGTACGCCATCCGGACTAAGCGTGAAGGATGCATCCGCATTATTCGTTGCCGAGAGTTCCGTATTGGGAACGGCAGACCACTGCATGCTGCCGTCGTATGTCCTCAACGATGTTTTGCTTATATAATCCGGCAAGCTGTACCACATGTGGAATAGATAAGGGGTGCCGCCTGGGTTAAACGCAAGGACAGAATAGTTAGCATTAGCCCAGTTCGTATTGTGCACACTCTCCCATTGATTGTCTTTGTATCTCTTCACATACAAGTATCTAATATTGTTGCCTTGTTCGAGATAAGACAGATAAAGATTGTCATCCTCGTCAAAGGCAATGGAAGCATCGTACCCGAAATACTCTTGCGCAAACAGCTCCATGGATTCCCAAGCGCCCTGATTATACTTCATCACGATGTGTTTATACGCTCCATCGAGATTGGCCATATAAGCCACATAAAGCCGATCGTTGCTGTCAATGGCGAGCGTAACAGAAATCGAATTATTCCACGCTTTATTGAAGGCAGTCAGGTTGCCGACGGGCTGCCAGGCGTCATCCTCGTATTTCATCACGATGATATCATTATTCCACGTCACATAAGCGCTATAGGGAGTTCCGCTGTTGTCGAATACGATATTGGAGTGTTTTTGCGCTCCCGCTGCCAGCGCATCGCCAAGTGTCAGCCACGATGTCATCGTCCATTTCGCGTACAGGGTCATATCTACGTTCACCGCTGTCGAGAAGTCATAGACGGTTGTCAACGCGGGATCGCTGTACCAGCCGTCGAACCGATAACCGATCCACTTCGGCGCAGCAGGCGCCACAGCTTGTTCGCCAGGAATTACCGCCTGGCTCGCTACGGCTGGACCGCCGTTGCTGTCGAAGCTCACCGTGTAGCTGTCAAATGACCACTTCGCGTACAACGTGAGGTCAGCAATCACCTGTCTCTCCGTGAAGAGATATGCTTCATCCAGTGCCTCGTCGCTGTACCAACCGATGAACGTATAACCGTCCTTCGTCGGTGCGGCAGGCGCTGCAGCATTGCCGCCCTGTTCCACATGCTGGTCATCCACCGGCGATCCGCCGTTGCTGTTAAAGCTCACCGTGTAGACGGCGGTCCATTTCGCATACAGCGTGAGATTGGCGCTCACCCCCGTCGAGAAGTTATAGGCTGTGGTCAGACCCGCGTTGCTGTACCAACCGGCGAACATATGTCCGTTCCTCGTCGGCGCGGCAGGAAGCGAAGCGTTGCCGTTATATTCCACCGTCTGGCTGGCCACCGCTGATCCGCCGTTGCTGTTGAAGCTCACCGTGTAGCTGTTAATCGTCCACTTCGCATACAGCAGCAGATTTTCCGTCACACCTTCCGTGAAACCGTAAGGGCTCGTCAATCCGCTGTCGCTGTACCAGCCGTCGAACGTATATCCTGCCCGTACCGGAGCGCCAGGAGCAGCAGCCACGCCGCCTTCGCTCACCGTCAGTTCGGTTACCGCCGATCCCCCGTTGCTCTCGAAAGCTACCGTATAGGTGATCGGCACATAAACCGTCCACTTCGCATACAGCGTAAGGTCCGTCGTCACCACCTCTTTAGTGAAGTCGTACGGGTTCATCCGTTCAAGGTCACTGTACCAACCGCTGAACACATAGCCTTCCTTCGTCGGCGCGTCAGGCGCCGCCGCTCTATCTCCTTCATTCACCGTCTGATCCGCCACTGCCGATCCCTCGTCACTGTTGAAGCTCACCGTGAAGCTGCGCAGCCACTTCGCATACAACGTGAAGTCTTCCGTCACCTGTGTCGCGAAATCGTAGGCGCTCGTCAGCCCGCTGTCGCTGTACCAGCCGCCGAACACCAGATCGTCCTTTGTCGGTTCATCCGGTGCGCTTGCCTGGAAGCCATAGCCTACCGTCTGATCCGCCACCGCCGATCCGCCGTTGCTATTGAAGCTCACCGTATTGGCGTTCAGCGTCCACTGAGCGGTAAACTCGACATCGCGCGCGGGCATCGTTGTCGGAGGAGCAGGCGACCATCCTGTGAATGCATGCCCCTGCCAGATCGGGGCGGCAAGGCGTGACTGCATCGTTGCCCCAAACGGTACGTTAACAATCTCGGTCGCTTTGCCGGAACCATTGTAATTGAGCGTCATGGCGTAGCTATTGCGCTTGTAGTACAGCTTCAGCACCGTTGTTCCTTTACCCGCGATCGGAGCCTCCAGCGCAGTCCCCGGAACGCTGCCGTCGAACGTAAAGCCTTCGTAGGACTTGGTCGGATTTATCAGATTCGCCACCGTATCGGTTGTCCCGCGATAAGATTCCGTATCCGCAACCGTATAGGTGTCGCTTCCGATATTTTGCAGCAAGTACACGACCTGGTAAGGCGTGTCCTCTCTCGGCGTCCACATCGCAGTATAGGCGGTGTCCGAAGCCGGCATCTCGCTTGGAATCTCCGGCGACCAGCCGGCGAACGTATACCCCTGTCTTGTCGGCACCGGTATGCGAGCGGAAATAGTCTTTCCGACAGCTTCCGTTAATGAGCTTCCAGGCGCACCTGCATAAGCCCAATCGAAGGTCATCGTTCGATTCATCGGGTAGTAATCCACCCTGACGACCGTCGAGCCGTCTCCCTTGATCGTCACACCGCTTAATGTACCCGTCGCATAGCCTCGGTCCTTGAACCTGTCGGAGCTGATCCGAATCTCCGTGCCGGTTGTACCGGTCAAAGTCTCCGTAGCGGCAGGCGCCGTCGATGTCTTGGTGTTCGGGTCGATCAAATAATGCCGAACGGTATACGGCGTATCCGTGTTCGGAATCCAATGCGCGTAGAGATTCCAGTCCGAGGCAGGCATACGGCTCGGAATGGTCGCCTTCGTACCGCCGGAGTCTGTCCAGTACCAGCCGTCAAAGGTGTAGCCCGGATAGACCGGGTTGTTCAAGCTGATCTCCGCGTTATACGGAGCGGCAACAATCTCGGTCATACCGCCATTCTGCGGATGCAGTTGGAATATATAATCGCCCACTCTGGCCAACCAATTCAACGGAATCCTGCGCGTGAGCGAATCTGACGAATACGACAGCGGCGCCCCCTTCCAGGTGATGACCAGATTGCCCTCGCTCACCTGAATATCCTTGTTCACCACTTCGATCGTCCCTTTATCCGCTCTATACCTGAAATTCCTGTTGTCCACCTGGATATCGAATCTCGAGCGGTCATACACCTGGGTATTCATCTCGCCAGTCTTCAAATCAAACGTACTCATCGTGAGCAGCGTCTGCGGCACAGAGATGGATGACGCGGAACCCGCCAAGTTCACTGTCGGCGCATCCTCCTGCGAATAGGCAAAGTCGACAACATGCTGTTGTTCCCCTACCGTGTACAGCGGCCATGTATTCTCGTACACCGGTATGCTGGCCGAGAGCAATCCATCGCCCAATTGTGCGCCTATCGCGCTCTCCAGATAGATGCCAATCTCAACCAACAGAGCGCCTAAAGACCGGGAGGTCTGCTTCCCATTCAGCTGCTTCACCTGATAGTAGAAGTATCCCCATAGATTCACATAAGCGCCGGGCTCTACGGATAACCCGATGCTATTCAGCTTGACGCTTCCAACCCCTGCTTTGAGCTCCAGAAGAATGCCCGCCCGCAACCCGAGCGTCCCCATGACATAGAACGTGAATTGATAATTGCCGTCGCCCGGCAAGCTTACGGTGCTGCTCGATCCTGTGAAACCAAGCACGTGAAGGGTAGCCGAGTAGCGCTTGGCCGTCGTATAGTTGAAATCCGCCCCGATCGTCAGGTTCACATTGGCTTTGACAACGAACTCTGCCGTAAAGTTGACTTCAACCATACCAAGCGCCACGCGCATGCTCTTGTCGACGAGCTCTTTCTTGATTAACGGAACCCAATCCGTCTCGTTCTCCATCATCTCTTGGTACTGCGCTCTCAGCGACGCTTCATCGACGCCGGTATCTTGCACGCCATCGATTAACGCTTGAATCTCGGTTGCGATATCCCGCACCTGACCTAGTTTGCCGCCAGTATACGCTTTATCCCAGTCGTCCAACGCTTCCTGCAGCTTATCGTGTTCGACGGTGGCGATCTTCGCCGTAACGTTGATCCCGGTATAGCTGTAGGCATCCAGATTCGCGGTGACACGGAAATCACTCGGGTAGGGAATGCAAAGAAACCAGACGCATGCCTCTCCCCATTCCGTCTCTCCATTTACGCCTAACCCCAAGCTTATCTCCTCAAGGAATGTACCGGTCATATGGATGACGAGGTCGCTCTCTTCATGGACACGTATGACAATATCGGCTCCCACTTGAAGCGAGGCACTTACACCGGAGGTTTGGCCGTCAATATTGTGCAGCGTTGTGCCGAGTGACGCGACGACGGTCAGATTCTCCACACTGACATCGCTCTCGTCTGCCGATAGCATATTCACTTCCATATGTGTCTTGAGAGCATCCGTCTTCATAGCCAGATCGGACAGATAGTCCGCGGCTTGAACGACGAATCCGCTAACTGTCGCCTGCTGTTCAATCTGATCCTCGAGCTTCGCAATATCCTCCTTCGACAGCAGCTGCTCGCCGTCAATCGCTTGCTGCTGATAGATGTCGAAGACATGCTCGATATCTTCCTCTGTAGCATCGGTATACGTAATGATATCCCTCTCCGCGTCGGGCGCAATCGACGTAATGCGTCCATAACCAACCAGTTGGGAGCCTGCATCCGTTAGTTCACCCTCATAGAAAGCGATAAAATCGCCCACATCAACGGTGGTGAGTTCACTCAAGCCTAGTGGCGCATACTGGCTGTCGCTGTAGTTCATTACGGCGCGCTCTACCGTGATAGAGTGGTTGTCCGGGTCGCCATCCGCGTCCGCGTCTACGCTCACAGGCAGAACATCCGGCCTGAACAGCACCTGCTTGGCATCCGCGTGATCATAGGTGTAGGTGCTGCCGTCAATCTCCGTAATCTGCACATAGGCGATAGCGCCATCGGCGGCGCCAGTTGTGTCCACCGTACGCAGATCGGGGCGAATCCCTTCGTAGATGGCGACGGTATCGCCGACTTGAATCGCTTCGCTTCCGGTATACGTGAACGTTCCGCTGCTCGCATTCGCCGCAGCGAGACCCGTATCGCTGTCGCCCACCGTCGTCGTGACCACCGGGATCGCGGGCGAATTTACATCCGCACCATTCAGCATCATATCCGCGACTTCTGCGAAGGGCAGATAGATCATATTCGGATTCAACGGGATGTTCATGACTTCTTGTTTGGCGACGCTGAACACATAGATGCTCGTCGTCGCGTCTTGACCTTGGAAAGACAGCTTGTCGTCCGTTAACGTCAACTGATAGGTATTGCCTTCGACGAACTTGCCGTCTTCGGCTGCGGACGCTACCGTGAAGCGACCGTCCCCGCCGGTAACGGCAATCCCCGCGAAGTCGGGATTCGAGGTGTCCTCAAACGTCATACGATCTTGCACCTCAGATGCCGTCAGACTGCCGGTCGCATCCTGAACATCGATCGTGAAGCCCGGCGCGACATCCATCTTAGAATAGCTGGGAATGCTCTGTACCGCATTACTAATGTTATCGATATACTTGGCATACAGCCTCGTATCCGCGGCAATGGTACTGCCATTCGCAAAGATAAGCGATAATTCGCTGTCCCTGAACCAACCTTGGAAGATATACCCGTCTTTTACCGGGGCAGGCAGCTTACTTAACACTTCCCCTTGCCGTACCGTCCGGGCGTCGAACGTCGTGCCTCCGTTGCTCTCGAACGTAAGCGTATATTCGATTCCCGTTCCGCCTCCGCCGCTTCCGCCTCCGCCACCGGATCCTCCGGTCGATCCGCCGCCGCTGTTGCCGCCGGCTCCGGATGTCGGCATCGGTGTCGGTGTCGGCTCTGCCGTCTCTTGATTCTGATTTTGCCATGCCTCCACAATCGCGTTATTGCGCATGAAGAGAACAGCCGCTTCCGCGCGGGACGCTTGGGCATGAGGATTGAAATTGCCATTGCTATCCCCGACGAACAATCCTGCTTGCCACAGCTTCACGACCGCGTCAGCCGCCCAGGAGGAGACCTTCGCGAGATCGCTCGGTTTCGTCGTTAACGGGTTGCTTGTCTGATAGGGAATCTGATAGCTTTCAAAATATCGCAAAGTCATCGTCGCCATCTGCTCCCGGGTTACGGTTGCATCCGGAGAAAAATTCCGCTTGCTCGTGCCGGAGGTAACCCCCTGCTTAACCGCCCACGCGACATAGGGCGCATACCAAATGCCCGCCGGCACATCGGCAAAGCTCGAGGCGGAATACTCGCTTACATTCACGCCGGCCATTCTTCCTAGCGCCGTCACATACATGGCGCGCGTCATCGTTCCCTTGGGCGAGAAGGAGCTCCCGCCCGTCCCGCTAAATATACCATTCTTCCGGACATAGACAGCCGCATCGTAGTACCAGTCCGTTGGTTTCACATCCTGGAACCCGCTTGGCTCGGCCGCTGCCGCCTGCTGCACCGACAGCTCGGGCGCCATCGCCTGCTGTACCGGCAATTCGGCCGCTGACGCTTGCTGCATCGGCAGTGCGGTCACGATCATGCTGACAATCAGCATCCACGCCAGAATCCGTGAGGTCAACTTCCACTCCCGTTTCGTTGCCTTCTTCACACTTATTCATCCCTTCTCGTAGCTGTTATGAACCTCTAATAGCAATGAAAAATTTTCTCGTTGAAAAACTAGGTGTGAATCTTCATTCTATATACCAGCGAAGCTATTCTATCATGGTAGATTCGTTCATCTATGAAACCTAAAGAAAACTTTAAACTCACACTTGGATGCGACTTACAATATTCCAGCGCAGCGATCATCTCTCGGTACGCCTTGGCTTACTTATGGGACAGCCCCGCACTCCACAAACTTGTCACTATACCTTAACTGAATCTAAACGGCAGGAAGAGAATTAAGCTGATTTTTATCGATCCGTTTAGGGTCCGTTTAACTTACGTTGGTAGAATTGAAAAGAAGGAACCCGATCAAGCATCCGACTGAAAGGAGAATGTTGTATTTGGAAAAAGAGGGAATTAGGATGAAAAAACGAACTGAGCGAAGATTGCGGACCGTGCCAGGAGAAGTGCCGTACCATCGGGTACTCGTCAGCGATAAGCCTCACATTGGACGTGACATACTCGCGCTTGTGCTTCTCGTAGGCGGATTGTTTTTCTTTAGTTTGCTGTCCCCTATAATTGGAGGCGTAATCGATACCCATATCTTCGGGCGGGCTAATCCCATGTCCGGGGGAACGGACTTCACCCCGGTTTACGTGGCCAGCAATTTTATTGGGGTCGCTACACTTATCCCGTGGAGCATGCTGATACAGCGCTGGCTTTACGGCGTGAAGGGGGCCACGCTGCATTCGGTGCGCTCGGTCTTCCGTCTATCCGTGTTCGGTCGTGCCATGCTGATTATTCTTCCCATCTGGACGATCTACATGGTCTTCTTCAACTGGTACTCGTCGTACAACACCATGGAGTTTCGAGTCAGCGATTTACTTGCTATCTTCGCTGTGAGCGTATTGCTGGCGCCGCTCCAAAGCGCGGGCGAGGAGTATGGCTTTCGGGGACTGGTATTCCGGATTGCCTCGAATTGGGCCCGTGGTCCGAAAACGTCACTTATCGTCGGCATCGTTGTATCCAGCGTGTTATTCGCCCTTACGCATATGTCGACCGACCCGTGGTATAACCTGTATTACTTAGTTCTCGGCGTTGCCTTTGCCCTGATCACCTGGCGAACAGGCGGGCTGGAGCACGCGATTGTTATCCATGCCGTAAACAATACGCTTGCCTACATCTTCGTTATCCTTCTGCGCGTCGATTATTTGACTGCCATAGATCGTTCGGCCGGAATGGGGTCCAAAATCATGCTTATGCCCTGTGCGGCGCTTGTGCTCGTCACCCTTATAATATGGCTCGGTACCCGTCGCGCCGGTCCTGAACGGACTCCTCAGAACAGGTCTTCTATCAAGAAAGAATCGGCATAATAAGAGAATCGGGAGAACGACATGCGGCGAACGTCACTGTCGTACTCCCGATTCCCGACGGAGCCCCTCCCAATGACTCAGCAGGGCAACATGATCTCAACTTTCGTGCCCTGCCCTACTTTGGAATATACCTGAATTTCACCGCCGTGCGCCTCCACGATAGTTTTGGCAATGCTCATTCCGAGCCCGGAGCCAATCGTCGACTCTTCCGTATTCGTCCCCCGGTAGTAGCGATTGAACAAATGCTGCAATGTTTCCTCGTCCATCCCTTTGCCGTTATCAACGATGCGTATGCATGCTTTGCCGTTCATCCTGCTGACAGAGACGGTAACGATTGCTCCCGGCGGGTTATGCTTCACAGCGTTGGACAGCAAGTTGTCCATCAGCCTCTGCAGCCAGGTCTCATCTGCCTTTATCGGTAGGAGACGCTCCTCCCCAACGTAGTGAAACGGATACTGAGACATGTTCGTATCGTTGACGTACTTCAGCACAGAACGACGCACCAGCTCAACCAAGTCTATTTCTCGAAGATCCATGGCCGGATCTCCCTGATTCAGCTGATGAATGAGGGAAAAGTCGGAGATCAGCTCCAGCATATAATCCCCTTTTTCCCGAATCGAAGCTCCCATGATCCGCAACTCCTCGGAGCTCCATTGCCCGGGCAAGCTCTCCAGCATATACCCATATCCTTGAATTGTGGCCAGGGGAGTGCGCAGGTCATGGGAAATCCCCGACATCCACTCCGTTTGAGCCTTTTCCAGCCTCTCGCGTTCCTTTTCGGTTTGTGCCAATTGACGGGTCATCTGATAGAAGGATTCAATCACTTCTTTATAGAGTTTGTAGCGGGTTCGCAGCGTACCGCTGCGGCGGAATACCTTCCGCTTGTCTTTGGCGGTCAGCACTTCGTCATATTGGCCCATACGCATCCGTTCGAACCAGCCCGCGAACAGAATCAGCGGCTGACCGTATCGGTAGCCATGCCATACGGAGACCGGAACCGCCAAGAGCAGAATTAAGCCTGCAAACCATACGAGACTACGCGTTGTCGAATCCAACGCCGGATGCTTCAGAGGACCTCCCTCTGCATAGGGCGTGTAGAGAATCCAAGTCATTCCGCTCAGTGTATCCCGATGGGAGACAATGTTCGTGTCATAGTTGCCGGGCGATTGCCGGATGGCCAAGATATCCAATGGGCGATACGCCTTTTGCGCGTATGCTTCATCGCCGATGCCATATACGGTCCGTCCCTCCGGGTCGATCACCTGCAGATAGCTGCCGGTTTCGCGCAGCCGCCGGTCCAGGGGGGTAATCGCCTCGCTTCGTACTATCCCCTGCTGTCCGTAAGCGTCAAACCAGGTCATAAGCTGGTCAAGGTCAGGGCTAGGGTAGCCTAGCATGAAGAGATACGTTCTGTTAAAGGTGAAATTCATCTGAGTGTACACGTCATACTTATCGAGCGTCCGTGTTTCTTGAATATCCAGCAGTTCGGCGATGGTGTAGGAGGACGGCAGTGCAGGATACGAAGTTGTATTAATGGCATAGATCACCGCTCCTTCTGCATCGACGATCTGCATCCACATGCCTTTCTCTTCGATGAGATTGACCCACTTTGGGGAGAGGCGAATCGCTCCGTTCTTTGAATCGGCTTCTTGAGCAATCAACTGGAGGGCGCCAGTCGGAAAATTCCGGCGTATCTCATTATTCTTCATATTCTGAAAGTACAGGATGCAAGCAACCAGAGTAAGGGCTAAAATCAGCAGAGAGTAGAAAATCAATTGATAGGTAAAGTGGAGGGCCATGCGTTGTTGTATCTTCATCACTCCTGCGACTCCTTCGCCAGCTTGTAGCCGAGCCCGCGTACGGTAAGCAGCAGCTTCGGATTTCCAGGATCGACCTCGATCCGCTCCCGAATACGCCGGATATGCACCATCACGGTGGAGTCATCGCCCTGTCCGTTGATTCCCCAAACCTTGTCGTAGAGCTGTTCTTTGGAAAATACAATTCCGGGATGCTTGCAGAAGTGCACGAGCAGTTGGAAGACCTGTGCGGGGCAAGGGACCGGTTGTCCCTCCACGATCAGCTCGCCCTCCGCCTCATTGACGGTAAAGCGGCCGAATCGGTACTCCCCCGAACTGGAAAGCTTCACCGGACTGGCTGTGGAAGCTTTCTCCCCCATACGGCGGATGCGCGCTTGAATTCTTGCGGCCACCTCCAGGGGATTGAAGGGCTTCGTGATATAATCGTCTCCGCCCATGGCGAAGCCTTGCAGGACGTCGAGATCGGAAGCTTTGGCCGTCAAAAATAAAATATACGGATTCCCGAATTTGCGGAGCCTGGAGCAGAGTTCCAGTCCGCTGCCATCCGGGAGCATAATGTCGAGCAGAATAATATCGGGAGCAACCCGCGCAGCCAAATCAAGTGCTTCTGCACAAGTGGAAGCCGCGTACAAGCGGTGGAATCCTTCCCTTCGGAGCACCATTTGCAGCATTGTGACGATTGAGCGCTCGTCTTCGACGATTGCGATTGTAATATCGGTTAGACTTGTCATCCTATCCCCCCTTATTCAGGGTAGCACACTCGCTTTAACAGAACCTAAACGGAGGGAATCGACTTAAACTGTTGTTTATCTTTGTTTCCACAAAGCTGTTGTCCAGTGTTGAAGTTAGTTTCATTTTGGGGAAGGATTCCCAGGCTTCATGTCCGAATTAACGAAGGGGCTTGACAGAACGGTTACTCACCTTCACATATTAATGAATCTCAACAGATTTCACTGAGGATTCTTCTTGAATTAATGTAAGAAACTGATCTATATTCTGAGAACCCGCCAGTTTAATCAGAACTTCAATCCTAATTTCCGACACTTCTTCTGATAATTGTTTAGCAATAAAGCTGATGATGGATATATTTTTTTCGTGAAATAGTAACTTTATACGAGCAACTGCATCTTTTTCGTCTTTCAGGTAAAGAGTCAATTGTTCTGTCTTTGGGGAAACAAACCTGGTTATCTTTCCGTGAAGTAAAATCTGTGCCAACAATATAAGGATCGTTACACCGCCTCCAACCACATATAGGCCTGCTCCGACAGCCATCCCTGTCCCAGCCGTTGCCCAAATGCCCGCTGCCGTTGTTAGACCTTTTACCGTTTGTTTTTGCATAAATATCATACCGGCGCCAAGAAATCCCACCCCGGTTACAACTTGCGCCGCAATACGCGAGGGATCCAGGACCAATTTATCCCAATCAGATTGATCCTGAAAAGCATATTTTGAAATCACCATCATCAGGGAAGCACCGACAGCCACAACAAAATGAGTTCTGGTTCCTGCTTCTTTCAAGCGACTTTTACGTTCATAACCAATTAATGCACCGCACAATCCTGCAATTAAAATCCGCAACAAATATTCAAATTCCATAAAATCCCTCCTGGGGACTAAAATTAAATAAAACAATAATACCTCTTTTTCTTCGGTTGGTAAATGGCCTTATCATTGGAGCGCGCCACGCTCGAACCGGCGGTAGAACAGCCAGAAACATTGTGTTTTGCTTACATTTTATTTAAATTCATCACCATTGAATGCAGCAAGAGAAAGAATAAACAACGTAGATATTAATACAAATATCCCCATGCAAAAGTAAGACGATCTTTTTTGGGCACTCGGCGAGAGGGTGATTCCCCAACTGATTAGAAACGCCCATAGCCCGTTACTGAAATGAAACACTGCGGCCAATACGCCAATTACGTAAAGGATGAAGAAAGTGGGATTTGATACAATATGATGCATCGTTGAACCCAATTCGTCATGGTTAATGTTGCCCATGTAAACTTGAAAACGGATTTGATAGAAGTGCCAAAATACAAATATAAATGTTAGAATTCCGGTAATGCGTTGTAGCGTAAATGTCCAGTTACGTTCATACGAATATCGTCTCGAATTCAGTTTCGACTGATACGCCATGTATAAACCATAAATCCCGTGAAACAAAACCGGGAGATAAATGCCGCAAATTTCAAGAATAGGTAAAAGGGGCAGGCTATTGATGAAATGTACCCCTTTCGAGAACCCTTCCGGTCCACGCTCAAAGGACTGAAAGTTGGCTATGCTGTGCAAAAGAATGAACCCTCCGAGCGGTATGACCCCGAACAGTGAATGCAATTTGCGCCAGTAGTAAGAATTTTTTTCCATTATTGAATTCCCTCAAGTCGAGCGCCTCACGCAAGACAAACACCGCCCGTTCTGCGGGGGACAACTTCTCCAGCAGAACCAGCGTCGCATAGGACAGCAACTCGTCGCGTACAACAAAATCGAGCGGCTCTTCCTCTGAAGTTGGGATCGGCTCGGGGAGCCACTCTCCGACATAGCGCTCTCGCTGTCTGCGAGCCGATTTGTACAGGTCACGGCAACGATTGACGACCATTTTGCACAAATAAGCCTTCGGCTCCTCGATCAAACCGGCCGGACTTACGTCGCAAACCTTTAGAAAGACGTCCTGCACGGCGTCTTCCGCATCTGACCAAATCCCCGTCATCTGGTAAGCCAATGTAAGCAAAAGCGGTTTGTTTTGTTTGTATAGCTTTTCTATATTCGCCACCCCGTTTCCGGTTTCATCCACATTATTTCGACAACAAGCTTGCTGTATCCCAAGTATATTTTTTGATTTTCCAGCCGAGTTTACCTGTGACGATAATATCGAGCCCCCATTTGTTCACCCAGGTTAATCCTTTGTCGGGACCAAGACCGATGCTGAACGATCTCATATAGCTTTCATGCACCGGTGCCCGATGCCCTTCAAGATCCGCCAGCATGATTTTGGCAAGTCTTGCCGCCTGGGGAATCGCTTCCTTGCACGTCTTGCCATCTATATGTCCGTTGCCCGGATCCACGATTCTGGCACAGTCGCCGATGCTATACACGCTTGTCATACCCGCTACCCGGTAACTGGCATCAACATGTGCATATCCTTCCGATGTTATCGGTAAGCCGATCGTGTGAAGCATGGGATTGGGTTGTAGCCCGAGCGTCCAGATGCACAGACCAACTGGCCGCTTTTCACCGTTTGATAACCATAATACCCCGTCTTTTTCCTTGATCACGCGTATTTCGTGCATAATGTTGATTCCAATGTCCTGGAGAAGATGTTCCAACTTCATCCCGACCTTGGCGGGACCGTCAAGAAAAAGCCGTTGGTGCGCATTGTACAAATCGATTTGTATCGCTTGCGAATCAAGTCCCATCCGCTCCGCATCCTTACGGGCGTAGTAGGCCAACTCCGCAGCAGTTTCCATCCCGCTGATGCCTGCTCCCGCAATCGCGATGCGCATCAAGCGTTCGCGTTCTTTGGGTTTGTTTTCCACAACAGCCTGCTTTAGATTGGCAAGCCATACGTTCCGAATCCTTTGCGCATTTTCCAGCGAAGTGAGCGCAATCCCGCCCTGTTCCTGATCTGGCTGTCGGATCACACTGCCCGCTGCTACAACGAGCATATCGTAGTTCATCTCAAGCTCTGTCCCCGCGGCATTCTGATACACCAGTTTCTTCTCAGCCGCATTGATGTTCGAGACGTTCGCCTGCACCAAATCAACGCCGTCCGGAAACAGCTTGGTTAGCGGGATTCGAATTTCTTCATTCGTGACAGCTGGTCTGAACATTAACACTTTACGCAGATGAAAAGAGTTTCTGTCAATCAAGACGAGTCGCAGGGGATGTTTATTTACCTGATCTTTGAACAGCTTGCGAATTTCCTTCACAGCATGAATTCCCGCGTACCCGGCACCGATGACAACACAAGTCGTTGTTTTCATCAGAGTCACTCCTTCTGTTTGATTGCATATAGAACGAAATAGAGGGATTAAATGTGACGCGGAACGGAGACAATCAGAGAAAAATCCAGACTGCTGATAGTCGATTTCATTCTTCACTGGGCAGGGTCTCCTTAGAATCCCGTATTGCACCTGCAGCAACACAATAAAATGAGCCGCCTTGTTCAAGGCGGCTCCATTCGATCCTATTAAAAGCTTGTAAAGCTTGTCGTGATCATAAACTTCTAAATAGCCGTAAAAGCGCCATCGACAACAAAATCCGCTCCTGTTGTAAATGGACTTGCATCCCCTGCAAGATACACGGCAATCGCCTGCAATTCATCGGGCCGTCCTATTCTGCCAAGCGGAGACACGCTTTCCCATTGCTGGATCAACGGCTTCAAATCCGGGGATTGCAGCGTTAACTCCGTACCGATGTAACCCGGACTGATCGTATTGACGCGCACACCGTACTTGGCCCACTCAATCGCCAACGATTTGCTTAACTGCACCACTCCCGCTTTAGACGCGTTATAAGAAGCTTGCGGTTGAGGATAGTTGACAATATGGGCAGACATCGAAGCCGTGTTAATGATGGAGCCGCTCCCTTGCCGAAGCATGACCTTGCCGGCCGCTTGGGAAGTGAGAAATACTCCTGTCAGATTAATGTCGATCACCTTCTGCCACTGCTGCAAGGTCATCTCGGCGGCAGGGATGTTTATACAAATCCCCGCATTATTAAATGCGATATCAATTCTTCCAAAGCCCGCCAGGATGTCCTCGATCATCTGATTGACATCATCGGGATTGGCCACATCCGTCCGGATCGCCAAAGTTTTGACGCCAAGCCGTTCGGAGATTTCCGCAGCTGTTTTTTGCGCTTCGACAAGATCCAAGTCAACAATTGCTACATCGGCTCCCGCTTCAGCCAGTGCAGTGGCGATGCTTTTACCAATACCGCGCGCTCCTCCGCTTACATAAGCCTTCTTGCCATTCAATCTGAACTTTTCAATGATTCCCATATAGGTTCACTTCCTAAAATTAGTTTTGCAAAACTACTTTCTAAAACTAAAATAACTGTAAGCGATTACTTCCTGTATGTCAAGTGTTCTCAAATGCCTCTTTAGTTACGCCGAAATAACGGTATACTGTAACAAGAAGCGTCTCTGGACTTCTTCAAGAATGGACGTTATCCCGTTTTCACAAAAAGCTTATCGGTAATGGAGTTGAGCCCGATGAACGAATTTCCGGAAACAGATATTAAAAAAACGAATTTATCCAATATGTTTCAACTGATTTATTTGTCCGAGAAAGAGCACCGGATCAAGCTGTCAAAAGACGATATCTCTCGCAAATTAAATCTCAGCTTGCCTACGATAACGAGGAATCTAAGGGAATTATTAGCCCGGAACCTCATTATTGATGATACGAAGCTGTCCTCAAAAGGCGGAAGAAAAGCCATTGCCTACTCGCTTAATGCCTCGGCACGGTATGCAATCGGTGTGGAAATCCTTAAGCAATCTGTCACTATTCTTTCAGTGGATTTGTTGGGAGATACGACTAACCGGATAAAATTAAACCTGCTCTATCAAAATACAGATGCCTACTATGTAAAGCTCGCCGAACATATGAAGCAGTTTATTGCAGACAGTAGGATTGAGCCTCAGCGTATTCAGGGAATCGGTATAGGCATTCAAGGCTTAATTTCGCATGATGGTTCTACTGTGCTATACGGCAAGATTCTCAACTGCACTGGACTTACCATTGAGAGGATATCGCAGCATTTGGATTATCCATGCCGGTTCTTCCATGATGCAGATTGCGTGGCTGCTGCAGAGCAGTGGAAGCGGCCGGATTTGCAGGATGCGATGATTCTGTCCGTAGGCGAACATTTAGGAGGAGCGCTCCTCATCAATGGACTGCCTTATCATGGAATCAACGGCAGAAGCGGGACCATTGAACATACCATCATTAATCCCAACGGCCGCGAATGCTATTGTGGAAAAAAGGGGTGCGTGGAGGCCTACTGTTCTTTGAGTGCGCTTGAAGCAGCTTTTGGCGGAGAAGTTGAGGAGCTCATGATTTCTATGCAAAAAGGGGATACAAAAGCTGTTCAGCTATGGAACTCATACCTGGATTATCTTGCACTGGCCATCAATAATTTTCACATGATCTTAAACACCCAGATTATTATCGGTGGAAGCATTCTTAATTATCTTGCCGAGAGCCACCTCGACCGGATCAACGAATTGGTGAAGGCCCACAGCGCTTTTCCTGAAGAGGAGAGTAATATCAGCTTAGGCAGCCTGACCAAGGATGCGGTAGCCATAGGAGCGGCATTGTCCTTCATGAAGGAATTTGTAAATTCGATTTAAGTATTGTTCCTCGACCGGCGCGGCAAATCCATCGATGGAATTGCGCTCAGCCGTTGATCCGGTTGCCAGATACACTGGCTGAGCGCTCGCGAGCGTCAGCATCGGAGTTCGTCGTCATGAGGCTTCCTCCGATCTTGCAGCGATGGCCTCATCTTCTCAGGATATCAATTCTTCCATTTTAAACAAAGATCGAAATGCTAAACCGGCATTTTCCAGATTGGTTCTTCCCGCTACTTCTCTTTCGATAACGCATAAAACATCCTTAACTTTAGCACCGTACTTTTTTAAATCCTCCGCACTGAGCAGGATTTGCCCTCCAGTTGTAACCACATCCTCAATCATGCAGACCCTCTTACCTTCAATATCCATTCCTTCAGCGAGTTTGCACGTTCCATACTCTTTTGCCTTTTTCCTTACGAAAACAACGGGTATGCCCGTCTTTAACGACAGTGCTGTTGCTATTGGAATACCACCCATTTCTAATCCGGCTAATATTTCCGTATCCTCGGGGATTAGCGGGGCGAGCTGTTCGGCCACTTCCGCCAACAATACTGGATTAGATTCGAATAAATATTTATCAAAATATTGATCGGAAGTTTTACCCGATCTTAACTTGAATACTCCGGTGAGATGTGAAGTATCGTATATTTCTTTAGCCAACTTCTGCCTGTCCAAATGCGATCCCTCTCCTTAAATCCGCAATATTATTCCAAAATTTAGAATACCAATTCAACTTGGTTATGTCCATCAAAAACCTAGACCTATTCCAATTAGAATAAAAGAAGCTGTCCCGGAAGGTTCGCTCGACCTCCGAAACAGCCTCTTCCTGCCGTCAGATCATGGAATATTTACACATCTAGTGCGTCTCCTCCTGCTCCGCAAACGGATCGAACATCAGCGCAATCGCCAGCCTCGCTCCGTCGCGCATCCCCTGTAAATATAATCGTTCATTCTCTAGACCTCGGCAGTAATGATGCTTGTCCTCCCATTCTATAAATCCAGGACATTGTGTTACATCCCTCCCGGAAAACATCGCCTTAAAAGCACTCTTCTCCTCTTCCCGGTACTTACTCAGCTCCGGATGAAACTGAATTCGAGCGGATACATCATCAAGGCGTTCCTGGATCGCGCTTTGAAACCATGACGGAAATTCCATGACCTCATCTCTCCCCACAAACGAGCTTATCGATCCCCTTGCCCCTTCTTGACCATTCTTTGAATATAAAATCGGGTAATTAGCTCGTCGACCCTTCGGCTCTGCGCCAGAACTGTTTCATTCGCTGAAAGCGGAATTCCCTTCGCCAGCGATTCCTGGCCAAGTTCGTTTAGCTTCGTCTTTTCCTTTTCGTAATTGTGCATCAGCTCTTTCATCGGTTTGCCCCACTTTCCGCAAATCATAAGGCCAAGCGAATGAAGGAATTCCACACCAAATTGCAAACATTCGTTTTGACATCATCCGGAACAGCCTATCCCGATTGAAAGAGTAATTTAGGCTTTTATCGGATTAGGAATCGTCGCAATTGAAAAACACTGGTGTTTCGTTTATGCACTACTTGATAAGGAATCAGTCATCAACCCTTAAAACTATAATAAATAATACGTTTAAAACTCATTATAGTCAACTTTAAACTTCCCCATAATAGGAGTTAAGAGCTCTTTATACTTGTTTGGGAAGGAGTCTGTCATGAATACTTACGACAAAAAGAAGGTGGGAGAACGTATTCGGACAAGACGCAAGGCACTGAATATTTCTCAAGAAGAATTTGCCGAGCGGATTGGCCGAGTTCCTAAATTTTGTGCCGACATTGAACGCGGTCAAGCCGGTATGTCCATTGAAACCATGCTCAGCATCTGCACCTTCCTCAAACTATCTCCTAACGAATTACTTTTAGGCCTGGACACAATCACCACAACATACAATGAAACAGATTTAATTATATCCGCCCTCAACCAATGCACAGATAAGCAGCGAAAGGATGCCTTGGCTCTCTTGAAGCTGTTTTTAACTGCGATTCGATAATACCCCCCAACGATCTTCTTCGCGGGTCTAAATTTTAGGACTTCACTTCAATTCATAAACGAAATCACAATACTTTAGCGTGGATTCTCGATGGGATGCAATAATAACCGTCTGATTCTTTAATCGGGTCACCGCCTTCATCACTTCCTCTTCCAGATATTCGTCCAATGCAGAGGTTCCCTCGTCCAACACCAAGATATCCGGAGAATCGTACACCGCCCGCGCCAGACCGACTCGTTGGCATTGTCCCCCGGAAAGGAAGCTTCCGTTCTCGCCAATTCGGGTATCTTCACCCTGACTTAACCCTGCAATCAGATCTGCGATTTGCGCTACCGCTATCGCATGCTTCAGTTTGTCTCGATCCTCGCTTCGGAAGAAAACAATATTTTCCTTCAGAGTCGCATTCAACAAAAATACTTTTTGCGGAAGGTATCCGCAGCGAAGCCTGATCTCGCCGGGTTGTTCCGCCGCTCCTTCTTCGTGTTCCACATAGAGATTTCCCTCGTTCGGCACAAGCAGGCCCGTCAGCAGATTTAACAGCGTACTTTTGCCTATTCCGGAGGGACCCTTTAGACCGACGATCGCTCCGTAAGGAATCTCTAAGTTTATTTTCTTTAAGACTTCTTTCCCATCCTCATAGGAAAAAGACAGATCACGGCATACCATTTTGCTCTCCCGATGAAACCTGCCTGTCGTCCGTCCATCCTTGTCTGGTTCATTTGCGGAAGGCAACTGGCTTTTTGGGTCTACCTTGAGTATCCCTTGAATTTTCTCGTAAAATCCGCCGTCCATTCGATCCAACACAGAGGCATTCGCATACATGGAAGATAAATAACCATTTATTCGGGTAATGCCCGGCATGACTCGAATTAAAATCATCGCCAAAACTGCAATTTTCGACATCACAACTTCGGCCGAGCCCTGTGTTGCAAAGGTGGCGACAAATGCGAGCAGCATACAAGCCACCGTAATCAATTCAATCAGATATCGGGGCAATGTGGAATAAGCCGCGAGCTTGACTTCCAATGCTGCGTTCTCATCAATATGCTTTTCGTAGAGCTGCTCCACCGCTTCTTTGGCATGATAAAGCTTAACTTCCTTGATCCCGTTTATCGCCTCTCTGGTAACTGCACTCATGCGGTCAAAGCTGTGATTGGAACGTTTGCCGGCCACTCGCACGCTATTAAAAATATACCGCTGGAACAGGATCATGATAAGCGCATACACCAAAATCATAGCCGCCGATATCTGGATATCCAGAATACACATGTAAGCCAACAGCATGATAATAATCGTCATTTCTGCAAAAAATTCCAGCATATTCTGGATGCTGATGAAGATGGAACCCGTATATTTGTTGATATTATTAATCAAAACCGACGAATCTTCATCCGTGAAAGCTTGATAATCTTGTTCAAGGTATAAGCGCAACAAGGCCTTGCTTGTATCCCTATAATTGCTAACGATATATTTGCGCTTTATAATGCCTAACCCATATAAATAAAGGCTTTTTACTAGAAAACCGAGCAATATCATTCCCGCAAAAAAAGCGACTTTGCTTATACGCTCATTGTCCCCATCCAGAATGGCAGAAACGAAGGGGAAAATAAGTGAAATGCTGGCGGTCTCCAATCCTGCGCCGATCACATAGAAAAAGACAAGTACACGAAATTGAAATTTTCGCTTTGGACCGAACAGGTTCCATAGGGTATGTATATTCGCTCCGAGTGATTTATTCATGGCAGGCCGTCTGCGTCAAGATTCCCGTCTTCATTCTTTGCCCGTTCCCTTTCTGACCCTCATGACCGTAGTTTGCATTAATTTCTTCTTCGATGCGGCAGTCATATTTTCGACTTCCTGACGATAATACGCTTGATCACATTCACAATAAGGCAAAATACTTAAGTAAAGCTGCTTAACCTCTTCTATCCTTTTCATCGTCTCCGTGAAACTACGCTTCTGACTGGAATGGCCGCTGCTCCTCCGGCAATAGACATGCAATTCCTCTTCCAGATAAGCGCATTGGCTTCTGCTCGCGACGGGAAGCAGAATCTGCAGATTTTGTTCCACATTGGATACAGGAATATGGCGATCCGGATAACAGGCAAACAAAGCTTCTGTTCGCACCATGAATCGGCCCGCAAGCTCCAGAACGCGCTCACGGAACAAATCGTCAAATATATCCGATATAAAGGGTTGATTTTCTCTTTCTCTATAGGTAATCGGGTTTTCTGTCTCATCCTGGATCACGCCGTTGCTGCGTACGATATGGAGTTCGGGATGAGCAAGAAGACACTCCGCCTTCTTCTCCACACTGTCGTTCGTCCAGTAGTCATCCGCATCGCACCAAGTTAACAGTTCACCGCGCACCCTCCGAAGGGCCAGATTTACGGCAGCCGCTTGTCCGGCATGGTTCTGGGATAACACTTGCACAGCTATCCCTTTCTCTTTCAAAGTCGCCGCTCTCTCGGTAAGAACCGCTAATGAATCATCGGTAGACCCATCATCCACTAAAATAAGTTCCAGAGGCGCATAGGTTTGATTTTCCACGGAATCCAAATAGGCGGTTAGATAAGGCATGGCATTATAGACTGGCGTTATGATGGATACTAACGGTTTCAACGCTTCAACATCCTTTCTCTTAAAATCGCCGCATAATTCTTCATTTCTTCTTCGCGCTTCAACCGTCCAGTATTGGTCATATGAAGGCGTCGCTTTAAGGTAATTTGATTGATTTCCCGAACTGCGGCTCCCGTTTCCTTCAACTTCATCATCCAGGCTACCGTTTCTCCGCTTGAAAGATTCTCATCGAAGTATCCGCTCCGCTCAAAAACCGATTTTTTGATCAGCGCACATCCCGGCAAAACGCCGCCATAACCGGCTTCCCTTACCTTCAGCCGCCTCTGTTGTTCATCCGATAGCTCAGGCGAAACAAAATCCGTTGCCTTACCATATACAACCTCACAATCGGCATCTTCCTTCATGGCAGCAAACAGGTGTTCCAAAGCATCCGGAGACAAAACATCATCCGCATCCATAAAAAAGATATAATTCCCGCTGGCCATCTGGAGTCCGACATTCCTTGCCTTTGCTGCACCGCCATGCTCCACCGAGATCACGAGATCGCCGCAACGCTGGGCTAGGGCGAGGGAATGATCCTCTGAATGATCATCCACAATAATGATCTCCCGCTCTCCATTCCAGGTTTGGTTCCGTATCGATTCCACCGCTTCTTCCAAATAATCTCCAGCATTGTATAAAGGCATGATAATAGACAGCTTCACTGGATTAATCCTCTTCTTTGAGCGTAGGCCATCCCATATCCGCTTCCACATCATGTACAGGGTCGGCCAACAGGATATCTTGAACCTCTGCGAACTCATTCAGATCAAGGCTATAATCTCCATCAACGACGACCAGATCGTTCAATTGTTCCGCATTGTAAGGTTGATCATCCGCAATGATAATTTCCTTTTCCGCAAGAGCATCAATAAACCGCTCTACACTCTGATCGATGTCCGTGACACAATCCTTATTATTTTGGATGGAATCGACAATCCGCTTTGGCGCCTTTCCCTGGATCAACCCATCTAAAACCATCGATCCCAGAGTGCTTGTTCCGTAATACATCCCAGTTTCAAAATTGATGACAATGGCTTGTCCGTCCGCAATATCATAAAACATTTTCTCCGTGTTTAACTTATACATGTTAAAGTCCCTCCATAAAGTTTTTCAACACTTCCACATTCTGCTTAAGGTCTTTACTTAAACTAAACTCATAAACCGGCAAAGGCTTCAGTCTGGCTATCATCCTCCTAACCCTTTCTGTATCTCTTCGTCCGCCAATCTGGCTTACACTGGAATGAACCAATTTTACCAATACCGGGCCTTGATCTGCCGGAGCAATCCTTGGTTCGCTTCCCTCCGTAACATGCGGAAATAAAATCGCTTTGATCGGCAATTGTTCTTGAAAAGAATAGGCGGATGCGTCAAAGAACTTCTTTCCGTTTCGCTTCTCCTCCGTCTTGATCACAGGCATATTCGGTTTTAGAATCCGATACATATCCTGATTTAATCCAATCATTGTATATAAGGGCAGGGCATTGACCTCTCCGGTTTCACGCAGCAACACATAATCGTCTGACACAAAATCCAGTCCCTCAAGCAAGCAGCTCACCGATAAAGTCGACTTACCGGCGCCTCCCCGCGCGCTAATCAATACCCCTTTATGATTAAACCCGACTGCAGCGGAATGCAGAATCAACAGGTTCTCCTGCTCTGCCCAGAAATAGAAACATCTTAGAAGCGGATGCCCCAGCATACAATCCTCATCGTCAGTGCCTGCTTGTCTGCAAAAATAATACGTATTTCTGATATAGTCGGCGCCCGCCATCTCCGCGCTTCGGGTAATCCTAATACATCCCGTTGCATCCTTTCCCTGATATACATCGGTTATTGCGCCTTCAGGCAGCGGCCGATCACGGAACGAGTCAGGAATATAGAGATTTACATCGTGCGTATAACACCAGATGACTGCATCCGGCACTGCGTACTTCTCTTGTGGGAGCACTCTGCCCAGCACAGAGTATCTGATTAACGAAACTTCCTTTTCATCCCAATATCGAATCTCAACCCTTTTACCTGCCAATCCGATTTGAAAGCTCTCATAGAGAACCCCGTTTTTCTTTAAAATGTGTTGCTCCACCCTTTCGAAAAAAGCGGAAATTGTCGGTTTTTCATTCCCCATTGCTGACTCTCGCTTTCTCGCTTGGAATCTGTTCCAATTAACGAAACCGTATTCTTGAAAGATATTTCTTATACAACAGGTCCGGTCGATTAAAATGATAATGTTCCGCAACATATCTTGCATAACACATATCCGATCTTAGTCTCTTTAATTCCTGAGAATAATACCTGTACGTCTTCCGTAAGGGTTTGTGTTTTATTCTTAACTTGAATAACCACAGCGTGATTGATTTGTCTTTCCTCTTACTCCGTTCTTTCATGTAGGACACAATCATCTCATGATAATCCATTGCGTTTTTGAGCCATGCTGCATATCCGCTATCCACTGCAAATAAAGTCTTTACGTCCTCCAATGAAATGATCTCCGGATAACAAGTCGCAAAAAATTTCATCATCAAGTGAACCCGATACATACAATGCAATTCGTTCGCTCGCTTGGCAATAGCTGCCCAATCCGTGTCAGGCATCATTCGCAGCACCATTCTCGCATCATATAACCATTTCATTCGACGCTGTGGCATTTCAATACTAAATAGGCATCGGGACTGCGTATCCAATAGATGTACGAACATGTCGATCGGCGACAATACTTTGAAATGGCAGGAATTAACCTCTATAGGAACGACTCTTTTCCAAATATCGCTGCCCTTCTCCAGATTGTTCTTAAAAATCGCATGATGAAGATCCATCTCCGTCTGCCCCAGCTTATAGGTCATGGAATGATTAGCTTCTCCTACATACTCCGCACCCCTATCTTGAACAATGGACAAAGCTTTCCCATACTCTTCACCCTCAAACGCCAAGTCTAAGTCAGCCATCATTCTGGATACTCCCGAAGCAAAATACAGTCGCATCGCGTCTCCCTTTAAGAGCAGCGGGTAAATTTTCTCTTCATTCAACTTTTGTGTAAATAGATAAAGTTTCTGCAGCATCAACGCGTTTTGCGCCTGATAATAGCGATGGATCCCTTTTAATCGCGGAATGACTTGTCCGGGAAACCCCATCCAATTCACACCAAATCCCAAATGAGCTAACATCAGCAAATAATTATGATTAGCCACGTCTATGTTTAGACCTTGAAGCAGATTCTCGATTTCTTCTTTACTCACATGTTCCTTAAACAGCAGCGACATCAACCTTTGCTCGCTTGGAACAAGCACCCGCTTCTGCAGCTCTTTTTCTATTTTAAAGTCCATCACTTTCTTTCCTCTCTGTTGCTAATGTACTCATTTTAAGACTCTTGCCCTACTCTATCAGCATGGAATGAAAGAGTAATGAAAGACTTCAAGGGCCCCGCGTTATTACAAATGGAGGACCCACACCGGATGGAAGAGGCTGTACTAATCATTGCAATGGGAGCCACCTACACTGGCAAGCAAAAAAGAGGGGCTCGTCGCCCCTCTTTGCTATTTCCGCCCGCATATCTGCGGTCTGATTTTTCTTTCGCGCTAATTTAACTCATCAATAACATGCCATAATCTCAGCAGCAGCACAGCTGCTTCCGCTCTGGTCGCCGACTCTAACGGACTAAATCGATTGTTTCCACGCCCATTCAGTAAACCTCTCGCAGCGACTTCTTGGATATCCCCCTTGGCCCAATGCGGTATATCGGCATCATCGCGGAAGGTTGTGTTCCCTGGTGAGTTCCCCCACTTCATCGCTCTCGCTATCATCGCCGCCATCTCCGCTCGACTCACGTTATGCATCGGTCGAAGCGAATGATCCGGATATCCAGATAATAGACCCTTCTCCACCGCAATATGAACCGTAGATGTCGCCCAAGCGGGAATTTGATCCTCATCCACAAAGCGATGCTCGGTCAATGCGGAGGCTGATGAAGCCATACCCAATGTTCGGAGCAAGATCGCTGCGAACTCGACTCGTGTGATGCCGCTTTGCGGACTAAACCTCGTTTCCGTATGACCGTTTACAATGCCTCGCTCGAAGGCTTCACATAGGAATGACTCTGCCCAGTGACCCGTCATGTCGGAAAATGGGCATACCGGAGGTTCCAAAGCTTCCTGTGCTGCTGCACGATAAATCTTCAGACGATAGGTCTTGATCGTCCCGTCCTCTGCTTTCACGACAAGCTCGAACACATTATCGCCTTCTTCGAGAGCGACCGTTTTCTCTCCGTCTATCCTCTCATCTCCCAAGGAAACCGCAGCTCTTGCATCGGATGGAGTCACTTTAATCGTTGCCTCACTGGACATTGTTTCCGCTCGGTAACTAGTCCCCTCTACCGCAAACTCTGGTGATACTACTAGCTTCTCGCCATCTATGATAACGTTCAAGTCGGCAAGATTGGCGTTGTTGGACTGCGACCCTCCAGATCCGCTGCTCCCTTGATTTCCCGGTGTTGTTGGAACACCTTTACGATGAATCGTCAGGCTATAAGCTTCTGTCTCACCGTTTTCCGCTGTCACGACAAGCTCAAACCCATTGTCTCCCTCGACAAGAAAGACGGTTTTCCCTCCATCCAACTCGTCTCCTTCCAAGCTCACTGTAGCTCTTCCATCGGAAGGAGTCGCTATAATCGTTGCTTCGCTTGACGTGGTTTCCGCTCGATAACTTTTCTCCTCTACCGCAAATTCTGGAGATAACGCTAACTCTTCACCACGAGCGACAATTTTAAGACTTGCCATATTCGCATTGTCCGAACGAATAGGCTGCCAATTGGCATAGAGCAGTAAATTACTAGTCAATTGTGTCGTATCGCCGATCCCGTAGGGTACCCCACTGCCATCAGACTCTGTATTCCACCCTTGGAGGAGATGTCCTGTCCTTGTCCAGTCAAGATCCTCTATAGTCATCAAAGAGCCGGTCTTATAAGGCTTGCTTACATACAACCCGCTATCATCGTTCGAATCATTCCCCATGTAAGTTAAGAACGCTTGCATGCTCTCCATTCCGATCAAATAAGGATATCCGTCATGATGCTGATCCACTTTCCATACGGCATCGAAGTTCCAGCCCTCGTAGTTTGCAATATCTTTCATTTGTTCGGAAGTTAATCCCTGACCGATGTTATCTAATTGCCCTGATAACTCCAGATCGTAATAACTGTTCGTGATATTTCCTTCGATGTTGCGATTGTCACCCACTAAACCGCCGGCTCTAGTTATAGGCCCGATGATCGAACCTTTCGCAAAACTATTTTCAATTGTTCCGGAATTATCCCCAACGAGACCTCCGATGGAATCCGAGCCTGGATTGCAGCCTGTTAAATTAGCTGTAGCATAGCTATTGGATATGTTCGCTTGATCATTGTCACCCACTAATCCTCCGATATCATCACAGCCAGACACATTCCCCGTGGCAAAAGAAAAAGAGATGTCCCCCTTCCTATTCCCTCCGACTAAACCGCCGGCGTCTACCTCACCTGCAACGTTCCCTGCAGCATAGCTGTAGGTGACGGAGCTATTTACAAATTCACCGATCAAGCCACCCGTGTTTTTATGACCCTTTACTTCGCCGGCAGCATAACTGAAGGAAACGTCACCCTCTTGGAAACTGCCCACGAGCCCCCCTTCATTACGGCTACCCGTGACACTCCCCATTGCAGCACCTTCAGTAATCGTGCCCGTTATATATTCACCAACCAAACCGCCTACACTTCTATCGCCCCGAACATCCCCGGATGCAGAACTAATTGAGGCGTTTCCTCCCATAATGAATCCCGCGAGACCTCCTACATAGTCCTCGCCAGTAACCATTCCCTCTGCAAAGCTATCTGAAATATCCCCGTTTCTAAAATCGCCGATCAAACCGCCTACATACCGTTCGCCATCAACATGACCTGTCGCATAACTATCCGTAACATTCCCTACAGCATATCCTATTAAACCGCCAATATAATCGCTATTGGCTGTTACATTACCTGTAGCAAAGCTGTCTTTCACTTCATCCCCGTCCGAACTGCGACCAATCAAGCCGCCGACATACCCAAAGTCACCCACTACAGGTCCGAAGTCACCGACAACTGTCCCCGCAGCATAACTATTAGCGACATCTCCTCCCCTATTGCGGCCAATTAAACCACCGATATAACGCTGGTTCGCCTTCACATCGCCTGTTGCAAAACTATCGGAAACGTCACCATCTCGAGACTGTCCGATTAAGCCCCCTACATAGCCCCCCTTGCTTACGACCGAGCCTGATGCTGAGGTGAGTGATACGATACTTTCCAGAGCATGCCCGATTAAACCGCCTACATAGTCACCTTCTCCTGCGACTGAACCTGTTGCAATGCTGTCGGAAATGTTGCTTTTACTGAAATTTCCTATTAAACCGCCAACATAGTCACCCTGACCTGTAACGTCACCCGATGCAGAGCTGTCTGTGATGGCACTATTCAAGCTATATCCGATCAAGCCCCCTACATATTTATTACCATTGACATCACCTGTTGCCGAGCTTTGGGAAATTGTTCTAGGGTCAGTACCCTCTATAATCCCAATCAAGCCGCCTACATTATCCTCACCCTGAACTTGGCCTGCTGCCGAACTGTCCGAATAATCACTTGTAAAACTGCGACCAACCAGACCACCTACCTTATTGACACCCTGGACTTGACTTGTTGCGTGACTTCCTAGGGTAAGGCTCGAGCCATTCTGACCGATCAGACCGCCTATATGATCACCTTGGCCTGTAACAACGCCAGACGCAGAGCTATTGATAATATCGCTCCGGGAACTGTCGCCGATCAGACCGCCTACGTTCATAAGTCCTGACACATATACATCGGCATGGCTGTTGAATACCCTGTGTTGGCGATTAACGATTTGATTATTAAAACCGATCAAACCGCCTGTACTTTTCTGCCCATATACAGCTCCTGTAACACTGACGTTTTCTATAGAGCCAAAGTTGGTTCCGGCCAGGATACCTACATTATCAATTCCCTGAACTTGAGAGGCATGGACCTCCAAATTATGTACAATCCCATTACTCAAAGCAGTCCCAACTTTGGCGAACAGTCCGACGTCGTTTCCTGTACTTTGAATATACAAATTGGTAATACGATGGCCTCGGCCGTCCAAGCTGCCTGTAAAGTCAGGGATCGGAACCCAGTCGGAAGATGCACTAGACGTACTTAAATCGATATCCTCGTTCAAAACAAAATGGCTCGATGAATAATTCCTGATCTCATCAAGTTGTTCTGCTGTTGCGATCTGAAACGGATCGTCAGGTGTTCCGTCACCACCTGCAAAAGGTCCCGCTGCATGAACAGTTCCCGCTAATCCTCCCGGGTAAGGTCCAACTACCAGCATGCAAATGACTAAAACCAAAACCCCTTGTTTTATCCACTGATTCATAATTCTCCTCCTAACGCTATAACGCCACCCGTTTTTCAGCGACATCGTAACATAGAGCAGTGAAAGAATTATGAAAGACTATAACCCTTCACGATTATGTTTGAATTTCAGTTTCATAAACGAATAGACGTTGATCATTTAGACCGACGCCGATATTTCATAAAGGACGGTAACCCACCTTATTTTGTCACGATAAAATTAGGTAGATTTTTCTCAAGAACCTTCATTCTTTCCGAATAATCTTGTTCGGCATGAGTTTCCGAAAGTATATGGCTCGACACTAACAAGTCATAAAATGATTTCAGCCTCTGGGCTGATATAGCGGAAGTAATCATCATTCTTTGACCGTCGATCAGAACAGAAGCTATTTTTTCAGGCTGTACCAGTTCAATCTGTACGCCGTTCCCGTCGATGATGAAATACATTTCCTTCACATTTTCAAACACCAAATGTTTGACTTCTGCCCCATTTGCCAAGCGAGTCTGAACTTCTTCTATTGAATAGCCCGGATTCGGATCATTGATCAGCAGCCATTTTGCAAATTCTTTTGCATCGACTTCATCTGTATCCTGTTTTTTCCAAGCCGCGCCATTATCTTTGCTGATCTGTATTGTGTTATCCATCATGACCCGTAAAGATATTTCGTTGTCCATATAAACTGCACGATACTTTGAAGCCATAAGGCTGTCTATCAACTTCGGTACATCGTATTTCTTGTTGAAAGTTAAATCGTGCGGCATTAAATCTGTAGTGGCGGCACCTTGAGATAATGCGGGCACTATTTCGGTAGTGATGGGACCATGAGATAATGCAGGCACTGCTTCGGCTGAAGGTTCGGCTATCTCGGCTATGGGATTGTCGACACCCGCAGAAGGTTCCATTTTGTCCAATGCAGAAGTCGCAAAGATGACAACGACACTGGCTGCAAGCCCAATGGCGAGCAGCATCGTGGCGATCGTGATTTTCTTGGTTTTCATGATCGATATTATCCTTTCTTCGGTTGAGCTTTTGGAAAAGCTGCTGATCATCGGCGACAAACCGATTTTCTTTTCTTCCAAACGTACAAGTGCCCTGGCATAAGCAGATTTCGTGTTTTCCCCAAATTTTCGTATGACCGTTTCATCACAGAATAGCTCGATATCGCGATTGGCAAGGATATACATAATCCATACAAAAGGGTTGAACCAATGGAAGCATACGCCAGTGGCAAGAACCCATTTCTGGAGTGTGTCGAATCGCTTGATGTGCGTAAATTCGTGGGTCAGGATAAGCGCAAGCTGTTTCTCATCGTCATAGTCCAAATTTTTCGGCAAGAGGACAACAGGCTGAAAAATACCGTAGGTAAGCGGAGTTGAAATATGATCCAGCTGCTTGATTTGAACATCTCGCCATAACAGATTTGAATGCTGCCATTTTCTTATAAAATCGTTTCGGATAGGCACAGCCATTTTGTAGATTTTGCGATACCTTAAATGCGGAATGATAAAAAATAAAGCGCATAACATAAAACCAACTAACCACACCCATACAAAAGGCGATATTTGTGAGGCCATCTTCAATGGCATCATCGGCGCGGTCAAGTGTTCTGTAATTGGCGGCATGATTACCGTAGTTCCATTATTAAATGTCGAACTTTCAGGTGTGGAAATCAATTTGGGCGCTGTAAACATTCTGCTTACATGTTCCGCTGCCGTAAAAACACTAAATCGCGATTGAACTGAAACAGGAACAAGCAATTGAATCAGTGCAACACCCCAAAGAAACATAAAGGTCATTTTGGGCAGCTTGTGAATGAGCAAGGAACGTAAAGAAATTACTGCAAAAATAAAGACGGAAGCCGAGATACTCATTTGAAGCAACGACATCCCCTCACCTCATTCCAAACTATCGATTAGACGTTTTAAGCGGTTTATTTCTTCCTTCGATAGCCGTTTCTGTCCCAACAATGAAGCAATCAGTCTGTCGGGGGCGCCATCATACATTTTATTGATCAGTTCCGTTGTTTCGTGTTCCTGCGCTTGCTCTCGTGTAACAAGCGCATGGCAGACGAAATTGGGCTCATGCCGCTCAATCGCCCCTTTATCCAGGCATCTCTTGATGATCGTATACGTTGTTGTTTTACTCCAACCTACTTTTTCTTTTGCAATTTCTGCAATTCTCTTTGCCGGAGTATCGCCATCTCTCCACAAGATTTCCATAATATTAAGCTCGCTATCGAATAACTTCATAACCAAATGAAAGCCCCCTGTTCATCACTATTCTACTGCTGTAGAATCATATACTAGTATTCTACTTGAGTAGAATAAATTTGTCGATAGAGCCTACCAATTTTCTTACTCCAGTTCCCTCTTCCACATGTGCCGGGTAAGCGGAGTCAACATATTGCTCTGAGAACTTCGCATGCCAGCAAAGCAATTTAGTTACCACCAGGAAGGGCAACAGTAGCCTTTCTGGAAAAGAGATACTTTGTGATACAATAAAGGTACCTCTTCCGAAAGGCCGTGATATTGTGAGCATTAACCGAGAAGAATTAAAGCGCATCATTGACCATATACCTGAGCAGGACGCCATTGAAGTTGCCGATTTTATTGGATACCTGAACGCAAAACGAGAACGCGAAGCATTAAAAAATCTCGAACACGCCAGCCTGACCAGCATGGAATTCTGGAATAATTCAGTGGACGATGAGGTTTGGAACAATGTATAGACAAGGAGATATTGTACTGATTCCTTTTCCGTACAGTGACTTGTCTACAACCAAACAGCGTCCCGTTCTTGTCTTGTCAAATTGTTATTAAAAAATTCGGACACCTAAAACCTTCGCTCTTCACAGAGGTTAAACAGCAATTCATGCATCTGCTCGACGAGTGAATTAAGAAGCAACAACAGCCTTTCACCGCTCTACTCAGTGGTGAAGGGCTGTTGTTGTGCGTAGTGATGACTTAGGGTTTAGGCGTCCCCCAATTATTGACCAGTCCGATGTAATGACACTACCGCTTCCACATGTGTGGAGTGCTTAATATTGACGACTTTCGCCAAAAACCTACAACAGAAAAGAACTCAAGTAATGATCATCAAACGATCAACTTGAGCTCTTTACTTTAGGTAAATGTGGTCAAGATTATTTCCTCACCAGCTTTTCACATGTCTAATGCATCAATCATTTAATTTAAGCGACCCTGCCACATCTCATTTTCGAACCATCAATATGACCGACTCTACATGCCTTCTATTCCTAAACTGTCATTGGATTGAACTCATTAGCTCGTGGAAGTATTTAGGTTCATGAGTTTTATTAAGACGATACCAAGCGTCTAATGTTTTGGGAGAAAATACATCTAGCGCTTTTAAAACATGAACAGAAAATTCTAATGGAGCTACTCCGGATGCAGTGATCAATCTCTCATCGGTGACAGCCGATTCCATGTTGTAATATTCTTCTCCCGTGTAAGAAGGGCAAACCATTTTAAGGTAGGCCAAATCATTGCTTGTGTGCCCATGTGAATCCAGCAATCCTGCTTGAGCAAGTCCTAAGGTAGCGCCGCAAATTGCTCCAACGACTACCCCTTCCTTTAAACACATCTCGGCCATTTTTAATATGGGTACGTGAATAGCTTCTGTCCATGTATTTCCACCAGGTAAAATCAGTGCATCTACGCTTTTAATGCTGCACTCATCCACTTTGATGTCAGGCATTATTTTCAATCCGCCCATTGTAGTTACTGGAGTCGTTTCTATCCCAACGGTGACTATTTGGGCAGGAGCCAGCCCCTGTCTGAAGTATCTTCCAGAGTTCAGTTCGGCGGCTAAATAACCTATTTCCCAATCGGACATGGTATCAAACACATAAAGATATACGGTATTATTCATTTCTAAGTACTCCTCATCAAGTTTATTAGGTAACAACAACCATTCATCTGTAATGAGTGGTTATCCTTATAATAAAACAGCTTCACTGACAACTGCTGTCAGTGAAGCTGTTAAACTTGATAATATTCCATTAACTCTGAAGCAACCGCCACAAGTCTATTCTTTAGATTCTGTGGCTCTATAACTCGAATGGATTTCCCATAAGGAAGAATGATTAACGGAACATGTGTATACAGTGCTTCTTCCTCAAGTAAAAAAATGGCTTGCGTCGATGTCCGCTCCTGCAAATGATGCTCCAAAAACCAATGTATGCATAGATCATCCAACGCCTCTGCCTTACCACTAATAATTAAAGAAATGTATCCGGATTTACTTGCTACATCTGGTAACAGATTATTCATAAAAAAAGTACGCGCTGAAAATTCATTGGGACGCCTAAATGAGAATGGTGTGCGTGTGATGCTCAGAATTCGTTCTACCCGAAAGCTGCGGATCTCATTCCGCAGGTGGCAGAATGCAATGGTGTACCACTTATTGTTCCAATTAACCACGCCGTAGGGGTCTATTACCCTATAGGGGGACTGCTCTTCATGACTGTTACGATAAGAAATTTCTACAGACCATTCATTTGCTACAGCGTGCTCCAATTCCTGCAATACCGGCTGTACAGCGGGGTATCCCCTGCGGTTTATGACTTCAAATCCGGCTAAATGATGGCTTAGTAACCTTTCCTGCTCCTGATTCGAATACATTTTCAACTTGGATGTTGCATTTTCTAATGCCTCACTCAAAGGATACCCGGCTTCTTTTGCAAATAGGGCAGCATGAAGCAGTGTCTTTTTTTCATCCATACTAAATAACAGAGGAGATTTGATAAAATTGTGCAGCAAGCTATACCCGCCATTGTGCCCGGCGTCGGATATGATAGGGACGCCACTGGCACATAATGCATCCATATACCGATAAACTGTTCTTATATTTATCTCTAACTTTTCCGATATTTGCTTCGCAGTCAATTTCTCTCCCGAATTCAACATCCATAGAATGGTTAGCATATTATCATTTTTTGGCATAACATAACCCTCACCTTTGATTAACACTATACTTAAATTCTAACAAACACTTTAAGTGTTTGCTAATCAACTGTATTCCTTTATTCTGCGCCTAGTAGTGTTGATACACTCCTGAGTTCCTTATTATGTTGACAATCCAGATATTTCGTTGATGACAATTCGTTGAGGTTTCTCAGCACTCCCTACGCACGGGACGCCCCAATTTTGAAAAACGCAGCCCCGACGGACTGCGTGCGTTTATCATATATGGTGGACCTTAGAGGGATCGAACTGAGAGTTTTGAATAGATGGTATACTTGAGAGCGATCTTTACCGTGATTGATAATAACTGATTTCTAATTCGTAAAATTAGGCCAGCCTTCCCGGTCGGGCCTTATCACAGCCATTGAAGTCTCCACCATTTGTCATATTGTAGTGTTACATATCACGTCTTTTACTTCAATCAATCTATCTTTAAGCGAACCTGCCACATCTCATTTACGAACCATCAATATGACCGGCTCCACATGTGCCGAGTAAGCAGAGTCAACATATTGCTCTGAGAACTTCGCATGCAGCAAGCAATTTTGCCACCAGAAAGGGCAGCAGCAGCCTTTCTGGAAAAGAGATACTTCGTGATACAATAAAGGTACCTCTTCCGG
>NZ_JBHMDN010000048.1:0-26163 GCF_042431195.1 Cohnella cellulosilytica | reverse complement strand
CCGTGATATTGTGAGCATTAACCGAGAAGAATTAAAGCGCATCATTGACCATATACCTGAGCAGGACGCCATTGAAGTTGCCGATTTTATTGGATACCTGAACGTAAAACGAGAACGCGAAGCATTAAAAAATCTCAAACACGCCAGCCTGACCAACATGGAATTCTGGAATAATTCAGTGGACGATGAGGTTTGGAACAATGTATAGACAAGGAGATTGTACTGATCCCTTTTCCGTACAGTGACTTGTCTGCAACCAAACAGCGTCCCGTTCTTGTCTTGTCCGACACCAACTACAATAAAATGCAATCTGATCTTGTTGTAGCTGCGATTACTTCTACTGCCGCTGATCTTGATGAAGGGCTATTGCGCGCTACGTCTGCTGTCCGTGCGGATAAAATATATACGTTGTCGAATCAAAATGTTATTAAAAAATTCGGACACCTAAAATCTTCGCTCTTCACAGAGGTTAAACAGCAATTCATGCATCTGCTCGACGAATGAATTAAGAAGCAACAACAGCCTTTCACCGCTCTACTCAGTGGTGAAGGGCTGTTGTTGTGCGTAGTGATGACTTAGGGTTTAGGCGTCCCCCAATTATTGACCAGTCCGATGTAATGACACTACCGCTTCCGTATGTGTGGAAACAAGATATACGATTCCTCTTCCCCTTCAGGACCAAGTCTACCTTGAACAAAAGTGGAGACCCGCAGTAGAACACGTAAATGCGTATCTCAACTACATTTTATCCTCGTCACCTTAGTTTACACAGCATGAAGTTCACCGTAGATCGTGTCAGCAAGCAACGAGACATGCAAACAGCATAAAATAAAAATGCAATACTATGATATTGGAGTCGTCTGTAATTTTTCAAGCCAATGCAATATGAAATTGATTCACTTAACGAAAAACTATAATAACATATCTTCGGCAGGGTCAACTCTATACCAATGCTCTGAATATCGCTTACACTCTAATGCAGGAACCCTTTTTGTAGTTTCACGCTTTCTTCTACCATCACTGAACTGTACCTCTCTCCATTCCACTGGTTTATTAAAGTATTTCATCTCCCCCCCACATTGAGGACATTTCTCAATATGTATTTTCTCTAATGTCAATCTTTTACCATAACCACTGATTGCAAAATTAAAAAACAGAGGGTACCTCGTTTGACTTTTGGCAATTCTCCTAAGACTAAGAATAACCACAAATAAGATAATCAACATTGCAAATACTGTTAAATATATCCAGATTTCAAAACCTACTGATGCCTTCAGAGTTCCATTAAAAACATTCAGACCACTTTTTACTATTTTAATGCCAATAGGAAGCAACCCTCCAATTGCAATGGTAAAGCTAATCCACGTTAAAACAGCCATAGTAAATGGGCTTCGCCATGTTGGTACAGGCGTATATTTTGCCTCCTGATGATTAGTGTTTGATATGTTGTTAATGATATCTCCTGCAGCAATTTGTGTTGGTCCATTAAAATTTGTCTTTTCATTAAAATTATTTTGATTAAAATTTTTTTGGATTTTCCCCATATTTCCCTCACTTAGTTTTATTTATTTCTTTGAACTGTACTTCTTTGTTTTTATTTTGTGACCTGCTAAGTTTGGAAAAACCATCAGCCTTCCCAAAAGAGTTATGCAGATCTTTGGTTAATCTGTTCAATAATCCTAGGATGGATGTAGGAGTAACCTATAGCCCCATCTTCACTCTATTCGATGAGAGAACCAGTCATCAAGCGAGTGCAAACGTCCCGGTGGTCCTTCTGTTTATTCAATTATTTATTTAGAATGAGAACACACCCATGGTGCTAGAATTACTTCTATAGACTCAGCACAAAGTCCTGCAAAATATTACAAATTAATCTTTCAATTGCAAACGACGACGGAATTCGACCAGCCGACGATTAAATGGCTTTTCAAGAAACGGTGTATTTCAAGGAGAAGGTAAAGAACGTTACAAAATCGAAGCGAAGACCTGCGAACTCAGGCATCGGCACGGGTACGACGTAGCGTCGTCCTCGGGTCTAATAGGGATGCAAATACAAGGGGCAATGGCGATATTCGCGGTGAACTTGAAACGAATAATGAAGCTGGCAGACTAAGAACAAGGGAAAACGCTTTAAAAAAAGCGGCACCTTCCGGAAAATCTGGATCAGGTGCCGCTTTTTTATTCGCTTGATTCTTGGTCTCACCGAAAAATTGCTAGTTCTTCAGTGGCCTCATAAAAAAGATTGGGCTTTTAATATAGGTAAATGTGGCTCAGAGATATTTACTTTTTAATAAGCGACACACAGCACTCCACATGTGTCGGGTACACAAAGTCAACATATTATTTACAGGTTCCATCAGACTTAATATACTCCGCTAAAAAATCAAACGCCCGCGGAAATCTTTTTTTTCTCTTCTCTAGTTCATAGGGAATAAAAGCTTCGTCAGCAAAACACTTATCCAGGACATCTTCAACGAATTTATTTAATGCTTCGATTTTCTCTTTATCATTGCTGTTGAATCTTCTAAACTTTTTCGGCGCTATGAATATCTCAATGAGGGTATCAACCTTCAAGCCATCTTTCGTTTCAAAAAAAGAATCATCAATTGTTGCCGGAGGAGGATTATTCATAGTAATGGAAATCACTTGCTCAAGCTCTTTTTCAATTTTTAGCTGATTTAAAATGTCTCTCCTCATTTTAATTTCCCCATTTATTAAAGCTAATCCAAGCTGCTTGGGAAGATAGACTCTTTTTGAATCTATTCTAAAATCATGTATAAAACTTTCTTCATAAAGTTCATTTTTAACCATTTGAATCGAGTCCGTAAGTGGAGAATCAAAGATCATCGCACACTCTAGATAGGAGTATATATCAAAAGATAATTCTTGCGAGAATTTAGACCAAATGTGAACCATTTTATTTGTTTTAAGCTTTTTAATATTGCAAGTATATGGAAGACAGTATCCCCTATTTGATAATACGAGAGAGCCCTCTTCTTTTAGAGATCCTCCCCTTTGACCATCCTCATCCACAATATTTTCAGCCCTTAAAATAGGATGTCTGAAATATATTGTCTCACTCGTAAACTTTATTGTATTCAACTTTACCGTAATGAGCTTTGCCAGCATGTCTAAAATCAAACTTTGATATAATTCTTTTTCAAATGGAAGATTGCCCGTCCCATCTAACTTATCTCTGGTCAAATTTAGCGGCAGGGCCCCTTCATTATCCAATACCACAACTCCAGGCATATATTGCATTGAAGGGTAAGAATTATAAAAGGAATCACTCCTATATCCATCTGAAATGATTAATCCATTGCAGATTAAGCTTGGGTGAAAGTAATGGGTTTTATCGAAATTCCATAGGACCGAACCATATTTTTGGGTTTGAATTACTCTCCAATCCTTAACATCTATGACTGTATAGTATTTATTGAACCCTTCCCGATTCCAATCTTCCGGGAGCTCATAAAGGAAATTAGGTTCATTTAACACATACCATGCATACCATGCTGGTTCATCTGTAGGAGAGCGATAATTGCTCTCCACCTGATTCTTGAGTTCTGATAATACCTTTTCATTGATTTTGATTCTAATCGTCGTACCGGTAGCACGGGCAATTGAATTAACTTCAATTTGCGTATCGTCCAAACTCGCCATAAAAGAATACCCTTTGGGGGAGTCGATGTTCTTCGTCGTGACCTCAATTCGATCTCCTAGTAAAAACGCCGCTAATGCCCCTACACCAAATCGACCGCTTCGAGCTATTTGAGTGATTCCATCTTCTGTAAAACTCGTTTTCCAGTCATTATTATTCCTGTATGATGCCCCGGCTTTACAAAAATAGTTAACAATCACCTCGGCTGACATGCCAATTCCATTATCTTCAATTTGAAAATAATAATCGGAACCCGTTTGGAAGATAGAAACCTTGATTTCCGACGTGTAACCCCTCCTCTTTTTCCGTAATTTATAGAGGTGTTTCAGCTCATTACATGCATCCACGGCATTTTGAATAAGCTCTCTTACTCCATAACTAGGGTTCCCTCCATACAAAGGGGATACTAACAGCTTAATTACTTCTGGATCACTATCGAACCTTACCTTCTCAGGAAGATATGGTAGCGAATCGGCATACCACTTGTTTTCCAGATTTGAGCGTACTCTCCTTATCGAGATTTTCAATTGATTTAATTCTTGATATCTTCCGTAGGCTTCACCTAGAACCGCCCAACATACATCTAATTCATTTTGAATATCCATAAATAAAGCTCTTATTTTTAGAAATTCCACACTGTTGTTTGGTCTCACATTTACAAAAAGAGTCTCAGGATCTTCTTGATTCTGGTTGATGTCTTTGACCGCCTGATGCAAGCTCCATTCTAGTAACGAAATAGGGCTGGAGAATGAAGAATTTTGCATATAAAGAATCGGAGCACGATCAGAAGTAACATGAATGTAATCAGAAATCCTTAGAACAACCATGTGATAAATAACTTTAATACTGTATGGAGTTCTATAGTCATGATGCTTTTCTAATAGATAGGAAAATGTAGAACGTAGGTTCATTCCATGACTTCTTGCGATAAATCCGATAATATCCTTTATTTCATAAGGCAATCCCTCTGCAAAAGGCAAATAATCCTCGTTTGCCAATGGAAATCCAAATATAACAATCTCATGAGCCATTCTTGAATGATGACGTCGAATGAACTCTCCAATAAACTGTTTATCGAGCTTCGAATGTTCATTTCTATCTTGAGAAGGTTTCTTCACTACCAGTACTTTTTTACCAAAAATTCTTTGACGCTGTTCCTCACTCCACTTCTTAGATTCTTGAAGGTATTTACTCCACTCTTCCTCCCATGAATATTGATCGATTTCTTTGATTCGTTCTCTTTTATTATTTTGAATAAGCTTAGCAAAACCCTCAAAGGTAATGTGCATACCCAGATCGTGCGCTAAAATTGATAATATTAACACCACAATATCTCTAGCTCCTAGAAGATAAAGACTCTCGCCAATAAGATCTCTTGCGTTTGATAACACAGCTTCGATATGTGATGAGTCATGCTTCGTGTACTCTGGGAAAAACTCGAGCTTACTTTCTTTTATAACTAGCTCATATTGGGCGATCGTTGATCTTACGATTCCCGATAGATTCATATGTTCATCGAGAATATTCATGAATTCTTTTGGAATTATCACAATAACCCCTCCTCTCATATAGATGTATGCCCAACGAATGACTGCAATTCCCCATTTGCTTGACGATTAAATAATAAAAACAACCTTCCATCGCTGATCTATTCAGCGATGGAAGGTTGTTTCTGTACAAGTTGACAACAAAGGCTTAGGCACCCCTTGTTAATTGATTATCCAATATAAAGACACTACTGCTTCGATGTGCCCAGTATGAGGAAACATATCCACCGGCTGAACCTCCATCGTCCTATATCCCCCATCCTCAAGCAACCGCAAATCCCGAGCCAGAGTAGAAGGATTGCACGAAACGTAGACGATGCGCGTCGGCTTTAGCTCCAGCATCGTGGTAATCAGCGCAGGATCGCACCCTTTGCGAGGAGGGTCGACGACGATGACGTCTGGCGTAATGCCTGCCGCTTGCCAGCGAGGCATGACGACCTCGGACGCACCGACCTCGAACTCCACATTGTTCATCCCGTTGATCGCGGCGTTCCGGCGGGCGTCTTCGATCGCTTCCGGAACGATCTCGACTCCGAATACGCGATCCGCATGTCTTGCCAGGAACAGAGAGATCGTGCCGATGCCGCAGTAAGCGTCGATGACGGTCTCTCCCCCGGTCAGCGTCGCATATTCCACCGCTTTGCCATACAGACGGACCGTTTGCTCCGGGTTGACCTGAAAGAAAGACCGAGGAGAAATGGCGAACTGAATGCCGTCGATTTCGTCATAGATGACATCTTCGCCCCATAACGTACGAGTTTCATCGCCGAAGACGACCGATGTCTCTGCCGTCTGAATGTTCTGGCAGATGCTCGCGATCCCGGGCACCCGTTCTCGGATCAATTCAACAAGCTCCTGAGCGTGAGGGATATCGTACCCGTTGGTGACGAGAACGACCATGCGTTGGCCGGTCGTCCGCGCATGGCGCACGACGACATGCCGCAGCAGCCCGCGCCCCGTCGCGCGGTTATACGCGGGCACATCCAGCATGCGAGCGGCTTCCTTCACCGCCCGCACCGTCTCCTCGTTCTCTTCCTGCTGAATGAGGCACGAATCCATCTCGACGATATCGTGGCTGCCCATCTCGTAGAAGCCGCCGATCAGCCCGCCTTCGCCGTGGCCGATCGGAACCTGGGCTTTGTTGCGATAACGCCAAGGCTCGTCCATTCCGATCGTCGGATGCACGATAACGGCCGAATGACCGCCGGAAGAATTTTGCTTCGGACTTGCAGCGTCATCTCCCGAACGGCCGTCCACGGACTGCTCGACTCGCCTCCACGCTTGTCCGCCCCCTTCCCCGGCTACCTCCAGTTTCCCGATCCGTCGCAAATTATCGACAACGTGCTGCCGTTTCCACTTCAATTGCTCCTGGTAATCCAGATGCTGCAGCTGGCATCCGCCGCACGTGTCGTGGATCGGACAAGGAGGCTCGACTCTCCCGCCTGTTCCTCGATCCAGCAATTCCGTCATCCGGGCGCGGCCGAACGATTTGCCGATGCTCAGCACCTCCGCCCGTACCTGCTCCCCGGGCAGCGCGCCACGTACAAAAAGGGTATAGCCCTCTACTCGGCCTACCCCTTCTCCGTCATGCGTCAACCCCACAATGCCGCTCTCGATTCGCTGCCCAACCTGAACCGGAACGCCGGCCAGCGACGAAGGAGCGACCCGCGACCCGCCAGTTCTGTCACTGCGCTTTGCGGTACTATGATCCCTGCCACCAAGACCGTGTTTCCCTGCCGAGCCGCGATTCTTCGCGGACGCTCCGCTCTTTGATCTCAACGTCGCACCGTTCGCTTTATTTCTGCCGTCACTCATTGCGTGCGTCGACCCCCCGTTCCCTTTGCCGCCGCGCTCCGAATGAGTTTCGCTTCCTCTTCCCTTGCCCCCGCTCCTCATAGCTGAAGCGCCCGTCCCGCGCCATGCTTGCTGTAGGTGGACTCTCCGTGCTCATCCATGATGACGTTGAGATGCCCCGGCAGCAAATTAAACGAGCAGGGAAGCGTCCCCCCGAACTCGCCATCCACGTTCAGTTGCACGCGATCGCCCGAATCCACTTCAACCCGATTTGTTTGAAAATGGATAATATGCGGATCGTCCAAAATCTCTTCCCCGCGCAGCACGATCGTCGCCAAGCGGATAAACTCGGCCAGATTGCACTTGCGCAAGGCCAACACGTCGAATACGCCGTCGCTGGTGCTCGCATGCGGTGCCAGACGGTCGAAACCCGCCACGGAGTTGCTGTTGGCGATGAGGAACAGCATGAATTCCTCGTCGAACTCTCCGACTCCTTCGGCCTTGATTTGCATGCGGGTAGGGTGAAGACGCGTAATCTTCTCCAATCCCTTCATATAATAAGCGAGCTGTCCGACCATCGTCTTCAGCTTGCTTGGAACTTCGTATGTAAGCTCGGTCAGCGAACCGCCGCCGGCGATATTGATGAAATGCCGGTCGTTCGCCTGACCGACGTCGACCGGTTTCGTATACCGGCGCGTAATCAGATCGCAGGCTTCCTCCCATTTCCGCGGAATGCCGTGCGCGCGCGCGAAGTCGTTCGTCGTGCCGAGCGGAAGAATACCGAGCGAAGGTCGCTTTTCGCATACGGACAAGCCGTTTACGACCTCGTTCAAGGTACCGTCGCCGCCTGCGGAAATGATCATGTCAAAGCCGCGCTCGGCCGCCTCCACGGCAGCCCGAGCCGCGTCTCCCTTGCCCTCCGTCGCATGGCAGGACGTCTCCACGCCCCCCTTCTCCAAACGCTGCAGGATCGAGCTCAGCTTGCGTTTGGCTTCTTCCCGACCCGAGGTCGGGTTATAGATTAATCGTGCCCGAATGATATCCAACAGGATCCCCTCTCAATTTCTCTATCCTGATCACGCGCTCTGCTTCGCGTGTTGAATTCGTATCCTGAAGAAACTTCCCGCCCTTAGCGTCGTTCTTAGCGTTGCTCCAGCCACTCCCGAGTCTGCCGTACCACCCAAGCGGCTACGTTCGGATGCGGCATCAGCGCCGCGCCGTCGTAACGGCATGCTTCCAGTCCGCCGGAGCTTGCCAGATGGCGGGGAATAACCGTCTGCGTAAAATAGCCCTCGCTTAAGAAAAGCCCGACCACCAGAATTCGGCCGTCGGGGCGGTCGCGTCTTGCCGAAGCGATCCGTTCCTCTACTTGATTCGGCAGGAGCAGCGCGGCGTCCGCCGAGCGGTAACCGCCTTTTCGCGCAGTCCGCACCGCGATTCCGCCCAGCTCCCGCTCCCAGCTCTCGCGGAAGCCGGCCTCTTCGCTGCCATGGCCGATGAGCAGAACGCTCTCCTCGGAGGGCCTCTTCGAGAGCCTCTCCAATCTGTCCAGCACAATGCTTTCGATCTCCGGAGCTTCTCCCATCGGATGCCCGTAATCGATTCTCAGCCCGCCTAGCTCGAAAGGCTCCAGATCGGTCTCGGTGCGCGATTCCGGATAAGCGCCAAGCGCCCAGCCTATCTCGTTCACGTGAGTGCTCCCGGAAGAGACGAACAACGGAAGCGCCAACGCTTCCGTCACGCCTTCGGCAAGCAGCCGATCAATCCCGTCTTGAATGAGCCGCCCTTCCACCAACTCGAGGAATACGGCCTCTACAATGAATTCCGACCCCATCCGCGAACGGACGGAATCTATCGTCTCGTCCACCAGAGCAATCCAACCGCTCTCCCTGGAACCGTGACTGATGACCAGCAAGCCTCTCTTCTCCAAGAGCCTGCCCCTTTCTCGTTGCATTGCCTTTCTATTCATGCTAGCGAAACGTCAAGCCAATGTCAACGTGGCCCCATACTCCCGCCGCTCAAACAGTCCCTCTCAACCCCCGCAGTCATCCTTCAACCTCATTATGACCCCTTTAATCTCCCCGCACCGTAGACAGCGACACCCATGCCGGTTCGGCAAAATCCGGGGCGTTCTCGCCTTTCGGATTGCTGAGACGGAACAGATAACGGTCCCCCGCCTCCGACTCCCAGACGATGAAGTCTTTGACTCCGAACTCGCCGCTGGATTGAAGATACAGCTCCGCCTTCCCCAGCGGATGCTCGACCAGCTCGCCGCTGTGGTCGGAAGCGCCGCCGAGCTCCTTGAACTCCTGCTCGGCGGACGCGCGCAGCGTCTCCAAGTCGTCGTCCGCGGACAATTGCTCGATATCGACGTAATAATCGTCGGCGGCAGTCAACGACAGCCGCCCGGACGCCGCGTCAAAGTCAAAACCCTCGAACACGTACAGAGAGAAGCCCGCCCCCTGCTGCAGCTCGGCGGTCCGGGGCTGATAGCCCTCTCCCGTCATCAGCTCGAAGCTGGCGGTTTGCGGACGCTGCGTCGAAGAGCCCTGGTCCGAAGGCGCGGAAGATTCGGCTGTCGGCGGTGCCCCTTCGCCGCTCGGCGAGGGCAGCGGAGTCGACGTGCTGCCGATGGACGACGACGGCGAATAAGGCCGCTCGTTGTCTCCCGCACAAGCCGCAAGAACGCAAGCCGCGGCGACAATCGATAACATTTTAATGGAGCTGGTCGGACGAATCATTTCATTCTCTCCTTTTCCCTTTCATATTCATGCCGGTCCCTTTTTCGAACCCCATGCCTTCTATCTATATAAGCGCCTCCCGATCGAGTCAAACGGTTATGATGAAAATATAACGTTGATTTCATTTTACAGGAACAAGAACGTCGAAGATACTGCGGCTCATGCCCAATTGTATGAGAAAAACCGCCAGGGGAGCCCCCTGGCGGTCGGTAACCAAACTATGCGAGCTTGCCATCAAATCCAATCCTGCGAACCAATCTTCCGACTTAACGACTGGCCAAGTAAGCATCCAGCTGCTTTTGTTTCTCGGAAATGACGTCGTCCAGTCCGTTCTGCTTCAATTTGTTGTAATACTCGTCGACCTTGGCCGGATCGACGGCGCCGGTCTCGAGGCCCGGAGCGTATTGCGACTGCACGTTTTTGAGCGCGGCGACCTGCGTCTTGACCGGCTCCGAGTCGAACGTGAAGCCGAGCGCCGGAGAATTGATCGAGCCTTCGTTGAACCGCTGGAACTGCGCCCATTTGTCCGGAGCTTCCGTATCCCAGATATAGTTCAGGAACTGGTTGCCCAGCTGCCAGGCTGCAGCGCCGGCGATATAGTTCGGCTTGCCCGGAGCGTCGGACATCACTTCGCCGTTCAAGGTGTAGTGCTCGCCTTCGATACCGAAGTTGATCAGGTTGTTCAGATACTTATCCGTATAGAGCAGATCGATGAACATCATCGCGCGCTCCGGATTTTTCGACGTCGAGGAGATCGCGAGCATCGAGCCCGTCGTCTCGCCCGTGGAAGTCGTGATCGAGGTGATTCCGACTTGACCGACCTTGCCCGGCAGGTTCGCGGAGCCTGCCATCTCGGCGTCCTTACCCGGTTTCAGCGGAGACACGACCATGAATACGTTGCCTTTCTTCAGAGCGTCAGTCGGAGACAGCTGAGACGTCGCGGCGTCCGCGTTGACCAGCTTCTTCGTGAACATTTCGCGGGCGATGTTCAGATACTCTTTGTAGACCGGATATTCCATCTCCGCCTTGATCGTCGTGTCGGTGCCGTCCTTCAGAACGACGCCCTCCAGCTTCGTATCGCCGAAGAAATCGAATTTGTTCATATAGTGCGAGTTCAGGTTTTCCCCGTCCTTCACGTACAGCGGCGTCCAATCCGGCTTCTTCGCCTTCACTTCCTCGAGAATCGGAATCAGATCGGCCGGCGATTTGACCGCGTTGATCCGGTCCGTCAAGCCGAGCTCTTCGGCGATATCGGTCCGGTACAGAATGCCGCCCTGCTCCGCCATCTCCTTCAGAGCGGGAACGCCGTAGTTTTTACCGTTGATCTGCGCGCCGTCCAGAATCGACTGGGCGACGACGCTCTTAATGCCCTGCCCGTATTGATCCAGCAAGCCTTCGTTCAGCGGCAGGAAAGCGCCTTTGCCCACGTTCGTCGCGTGTCCGTTCCACGATGCGGTGAAAATAATGTCCATCGCTTCGCGTCCGGAAATATACAGGTTCATTTTCTGGTCGTATTGTCCCCAATCGAGCATCCGCATGTCCAGCGTAGCGTTGATCTTCGTCTTCAAATATTCGTTGATCTTCTCTTCGACCTTCTTCTCGTCCTTCGGAGGAGTGCCCGGGAAGTACAGCGACAATTCGACCGGCTCCAGCGAGCTGACGTCGATTCCTTCGGACGGTGCCGCGGATTCCGGCGACGCGGCCGAATCGGACGGAGCGGCCGACGGAGACGCGGAGGAAGCGGACGGCGATGCGGCGCCCTCGTTATTGTTGTTGCCGCCGCAGCCTGCAAGAACGATGGACAGCGTCAGGATTCCCGTGAGCGCCAGCGTCCAGGATTTGCTCTTTCTGAACATGGTGTTGCCTCCCTTTTCTTCATCATAGATTTATGCTCAACCGGCCGGTAAACCGGTAGAAGCCGATCCTGACTCTAACCTTTGACGGCGCCGACCGTTAATCCTTCCACGAAATAGCGTTGGAAGAACGGATAAGCGAATATAATCGGCCCGATTCCGACGACCGCCATCGCCATCCGCGCCGTCTCGCCCGGCATCGTGAAATTCGGATTGTTCGCGGCAAGGGCGGAATAGGCCGCGGCGTTCGCGCTGAGATACTGAATATCGAGCAGCGTCTTGTACATGCGGAACTGAATGCTGACGACCGACTCGGCATCGGTAATGAACAGCAGGCTCAGAAACCAGTCGTTCCAGTAGCTGAGCGTCGTGAACAGTCCGACCGTGGCGAGCACCGGCAGCGACAGCGGCAGCACGATCGTGAAGAAGATGCGCCACTCTCCCGCTCCGTCGATCTTCGCCGATTCGTACAGCTCCTTCGGAATTGAATTGGAGAAGAACGTCCGGATGAGCAGTACGAAAAATCCGCTTATAAAATAGGGCATCATGAGCACCAGCAGCGTGTTCTGAAGGTGAAGCCCCTGCGAATAGACCAGGTAGAACGGGACGAGCCCGCCGTTGAACAAGATCGTAAAGAACATGAAGAAGGAGAAAAAGTTCCGGTACGGATAATCCTTGCGCGAGATGGGGAACGCGTACAGCGCCATCATCGCCAGACTGACCAGCGTGCCGAGCACGGTCAGCAGAATGGAGAATCCGTACGATTTCACGATCGCCTGCCAATCCTTGAGCAGGAAGTCATAGGCGCCCAGGCTCCACTTTTCCGGGAACAGGCTGTAGCCGTTGATCAGAATCGTATTTTCATCCGTGAACGAGGCGATAATGACCACGATCAGCGGAAACACGCACAGAAACGTGTAGAGCCAGAAGAACGCGTTAATCGCGAAGTTGGCGCCGCCCGAGATTTGCTTGGACAGCTTAAGATTCGACGTTTTGACACTGGCCGCTTGTGACATGGGTAGACCCTCCTAATGCGCTGTAGCTTCTAGAACAAGGCATCGTCTTTGCTGATTTTGCGGATGACCAGGTTGGCCACGAACACCAGCGTGAATCCGACGACCGCCTGATACAGTCCTGCCGCCGACGACATTCCGATATCCCCCGCGTTGATGAAGCTCTGGTAGACGTACGTGTCGATAACGCGCGTCGTATCGTAGATCGCCCCGGCGTTGCGGGTCACTTGCCAGAACAAGCCGAAATCCGCGTTGAAAATTCTCCCGACCTGCAGCAGCACCATAACGATGATGACCGGACGGATGAGCGGGATCGTGATCGCCGTAATCTGCTTCCACTTCGACGCTCCGTCGATCGTCGCGGCCTCGTAATATTCGTCGTCGATGCCGATTATCGCCGCCATGAAGATAATCGCGTAATAGCCGATCCCCTTCCACGTATTGACGAGCGGCAGAATGAGCGGCCACCATTTCGGATCGCTGTACCACTCGACCGCGTTCGCGCCGAACAGCGGGAGAATGACCTTGTTCATCAGGCCCAGCTCGTTGTTCAGGAAAGCGTAGACCAGATAGCTGACGATAACCATCGAGAGGAAGAACGGAAGGAACATCGTCGTCTGATGAAACTTGGCCAGCAAGCGATTCCTCATCGAATTGAACATAATCGCGAACGCGATGCCGATCACGGTGTTCAGCACGATGAACGCGGCGTTGTACAGCACCGTGTTTCTCGTAATGAGCCAGGCGTCCGACGTCCTGAACAGAAATTCGAAGTTGAACAGGCCGACCCAAGGGCTGCGCAGGAAGCTCTCGAACAAGGTCTCTCCGGGCGCGAACTTGATGTTCTTGAAGGCGATCAGCGAGCCGATCATCGGGATGTAGTTGTTGATCAGCAGGAAGACGATCGTCGGGGCCATCATAATGTAGAAGGCGCCGAAGCGGCGTAGATGCCCCTGCTTCAACCTTGCCGGCTTCGTGCGAAGAACCGGTTGCTGCGGCGCGCTCGCGGCTGCGGAAGCTTGTTCCATTCCTATCACAATCCTTTATTCTTATTGACAGTCTTGGTCTGTGTCCTCATTTTATCGCGCGCCCGCCTTCCCCATCTATCTACTGGCATGACTTACATAGCACTTTCGTGACTTTTCGCCAAAACAATCAAAATCCCCCGGCCGACCGGCTCCGTCCTTAAGTGGAGAGGCGCCGGCCGGCGCGGGGGATGGCTATTTTCAACGCATGATCTGGTGCTTCTTGCGGTATTCCTGCGGGGTCAGCCCCGTCATCTTCTTGAACAGCTTCGCAAAATAGGAGAAGTGCACGTAGCCCAGGTCCTCCGCGATATGGCTGATCTTGTCGTTCGTCTCGGCCAGCAGCCGCTTGGCTCTCTCGATCCGGGACTGCGCAATGTAATCCGTCAGCGATAGCCCGGTCTCCTTCCGGAACAGACGCGATACGTACGCCGGATTGCGGAACACCGAGCGGGCGATGTCGTCGCGGTTCAGCTCCTTCTGCAGATTGTCCTGAATGAACGACTGCACCTTCGCGACGATGGCCGACGAATCCCTCGTCTTGTCCTGCAGCGCCTCCGCGCATTTGCGAACCGAGCGGACCGCCCATGCCTTCAGCGCTTGCGGCGACCTGACCGCCTGGGTGTCCGCCAGGTCCGGCGGATCAAGCGCCTCGTAGACCGACACGCCCGCGCGGAATGCCGCCTGATAGAGCAGATGAAGCAGCCCGTACCGGAACAGCTCCAGCGTCTCCCTTCCCGCGGCTTCCCGCGCGAACTGATCGGTCGCCGCCTCGATCGCCCGCACCAGCTCGTCCTGACGGCCGTTATCGAGCAGAATCCCCCACTCCAGGAAGGAGGGCAGAGCGACCGGCTGTCCTCCCGGCGATTCCCCGCCTTCGACGGCCGCGTCGATGACGGTCTGCGAAACGGTGACGTTAGAGCGCTCGAGCCGCAGCAGCCGCTCCACGGCGGCCGGCAGCTCGCCCAGGCGGACGGAGTCGCCAAGATAACAGGAGACGCGGCAGTGAAAATAAGCGTGACACGCCTGCACGAACTGCCGACAGCGTTCCAGCAGCGCTTGCCGGTCCGGCGCATCCGATTCGCCGAGATACAGCAGGCCCAGACTGTATTCTCCCGGGTCCTGCACGACCGTTCCTGGGCGTTCTCCCAGAATCGTCTCCGCCGCCGCCTTGCGAAGGGCGTACTCCATAATGCTCTCGTCCCGGGAATCCAGCTCGACGTCCCACTGCTCGACGCTGAGCAGAACCGGCAGCAGCCGTCCCTTCTCCGCCGTCAGCGGAATGTCGAGCTGCGCGAATTCCCGGTCGAGTCTTTCCGCCGAGAGGCCGATCCTTCCTTCGAGCAGCTCCCGCCAGAAGCGGTCGACCAGAATCGGCAGCTGGCTGACCCATTGGCGGCGGTAATCCTCCAGCTTTTTCTCGAAGTCGGCCTGCTCCCTCCGGCGCAGAACCTCCTCGATGGCCCTCGCGACGATTCCCTTCAGCACGTCGTGGTCGATCGGCTTCAGCACGTAATCGAAGCAGCCCATATGCAGCGCCTCCTGCGCATACTCGAACCGGGCGTGCCCCGTCAGGAACACGGTCAGCGTCTGCGGGCTCGCTTCGCGAATGTAGCGGAGCAGCTCCAGCCCGTTGGCCTCGGGCATTTCGATATCGGAGATAAGCAGATCGACCGCCTGCCGTTCGATGTGGCGTCTGGCCTCGGCGACGCTCTCCGCCTCGAGAATCGCGCCGATCGGCAGGTCGCTCCAGTCGATCCCCCGGGTAATGCCCTTTAACGCGTACAGCTCGTCGTCAACGACCAGCATCGTCAGCATCGGACTTCTCCTCCTTCGCCGCGGCGGCGCTCTTTTCCTCAAATTCGATTTCGAACGAACGGTCCCGCTCCCTCGGCAGCCTCACCAGCACATTGGCTCCCCCTTTTTCCCCATTGCCGAACGAGATCCCGCCTTTGCCCCCGTACAGCATCTTGAACCGGCGCAGAACGTTCCAGATGCCCAGATGATTGACCGGCGATTGACCGGCGCTGGCCTCGACGTTTAACTCCGCGAGCATCGTCTCCGGAAACCCCGCTCCGTTATCCTCGATCGAGAGCAGCGCGTAATTCCGCGGCTCCTCGGCGTCCTCCCGGCAGCGAATGTCGATCCGGAACGGAGTTCCGTCCTGCGGACGCTTGTTCAAGCCGTGAATGACGCAGTTCTCGATAAAAGGCTGGAGCATCAGCGGGGAAATCTCCCAGCCCATATATTCCTGTGGCACGTCAATCGTATATTCCAGCTTGTTGACATAGCGGATTTTCTGAATCTCGAGATAATGCTCGATATGGCGAATTTCGTCCTCGAGCCGGACGACGGTCCGATGCCCGAGCATCAGAAACCGGAAATAATCGGCCAAGTGCAGCGACAGCTTCTGCACCGTCTTGAAATCCTTCAGCGCGGCCAGATTGTAAATAATATTCAGGCTGTTCATATAGAAATGAGGGTTGATCTGGATTTGCAGATGCTTGTACTCCGCCCGCTGCAGCCGCAGCTGCTCCTCGTAGACGTCAATCTTCAGACTCTCGATCTGCTCGGCCATCTTGTTGAACGTCCCCGTCACAAAGCTGAATTCGCTGCTGTCCGCGAGCGCCGGCAGGCGCGTGTCGAATTGCCCTTGCCCCAGCTTGCGCATGCCGCGGATCAGCCGCACGAACGGCTGGAACATGACGCGCTGCAGAAACAGCAGATAGATCGACAGAATGACCGCCAGCGACAGCGGCATCCAGAAATTGAGCACCTTTTGGAAAAAGGGGAGGTTCTTCAGAATATACGATTCCTTCATCATCAGCGAGTAGCGGACATCGGCGTATTGGGACGGCTGGGACAGCACGATATAGGACTCCCCGTTGTAGACGAGCCCCGTCTTGACCCCGGTCAGCTCCTTGAGCCCGGCCATGAATCCCGCATCCTTCAGCGGCGCGTAGTCGACATCCACGATAACGCTTCCATAGGCGTCAAGCAGAAAAGTCGCTCCATCCTGTCCCACATCGAAGTTGTTCATGACGCTTTGCAGCGCCTCCGCTTGAATCAGCGCTCCCGAGATCGTCTTCAGGCCAAGGTCGTGCGTCTTCATCAGGAACGTCTGACCGGCTATTCTCGTCAAGCCCCACCGGCGCTCCTGGTCGGGAATGCCCTTGGGCGCGTTCTCCTTCGCCCAAGCGGACAGCACGTCCAGCTTCTCCAGCGAATTGTAGACGTACTGCGTTGCATAGACGAGCTCTCCGGACTTATCCGAATAGACGAAGAACGTATCGATCAGCGAGCTGTAGAAGATCGTGTCGGTCGCCAGCTTCTCGCGCAGCCGGGTTTTGGACAGCGTATACTCGTCGCTGGACGTCTCCAGCAGCGGCAAAGCCTGCACCTCCGGCTCCCGCTCCAGATTGATCAAGTAATGATAATAGTCGAGCATGCTCTTGTCGTTGTTGCGCACGTATTCGGCCAGCAAAATGTTGTAATGCGACGAGATTTGCTCCTTAACGACGCGTATCGCATACAGATTGTTATAGATAACGAAAACAATGATCGGCAGCAGCACCAGAAAAAAGCCGACGACGATCTTGAAGCGGACGGACTGCCAGAAGCGCATAGGAATCCCCCGATTGTGCCGATGCGTAATAGAATCAAGCTGCCTCTAGCATAGCTTACTTTTTTTGGAGATAGCAAGAAAAAAAGCGACACCCGGCTCCGGTTCTCCGGAAGGTGTCGCATTCGTATCGACTATCGCCGATATATCGCGTATTCATGCCAAGCGTCAGTTTCTCTGCTCGGCCCCGTCGTTGCCAAAGCGCCCAAGCCGCTCCAGAGCAAGCTTGTACCCGTCGTTGCCGTAGTTCAGGCAGCGCTTGACGCGCGAGATCGTCGCCGTGCTCGCTCCCGTCTCCGTCTCGATCTGATTGTATGTATGGCCTTTGCCGAGCATGCGCGCCACCTCAAGTCTCTGCGACAGCGACTGAATCTCGTTTACCGTGCACAGATCGTCAAAAAAAATATAGCACTCCTCCACGCTCTTCAAGGTGAGGATCGCTTCGAACAGTTGATCTATCGAATTATCGTTCAGCTTCTTCAGTTGCATGCGCTCTCATCCTTTCCTCGATCCGATGGGCTGGACGACGGCCGGGCCGCCGGTCGACTGACGCGGCACATCGCACTGGCGCAGCACCTCGCGATCGCGCCTGGTTCCATTGTACTGCGTAGCGTCCGACAGTTCAAGCGTTACCGTATTCACGCATTACAGAGGTAAAAGGTTCGAGCGCGGCCGGAAGAACAAGGAAATTCGCCGAGGGCAGGCATTCGTCCACTCCAAAGGCTCCAGCCCGGCATAGTCTATCTTGAAGAAAGGGTGTGATCCTGTGAACGATCCGCATTCTCCCTCTCTGCACAGCTGGACTCCGAATCCCGGACAGGGCAGCTTCCCCGGCATCGATGGCGGGTTCTCCGGCCCTCCGGCCGTCATAGATGAAACGGCCTTTCCCGTACAAGCGGCCGCTCCCGCGACGAAAAGCTCCCTCCCCTTCAACCTTTCCAACCTTGGCGATCTGAAAGCGGTGTTCGATCGTATGGGCGGGGTCGAAGGAGTGCTATCGACGATGGGGAAGGTTCAGAAATTCATGTCCACGATGCAGCAGATGGCTCCCATGATCAAACTGTTCATGGGCAAGGGAGGCAAAGCCGCCACGGCCAACGCGGGGAAGGGCTCCTCCCGCAGGCGGACGAACAGGCGGCCTCCACCGCGCGGACGGACGCGCAGGCGGAAGCCGGCCAAGCGTCGTTAACATCAGAAGAGGCTAACTCCCGGTCGACCGCAGGCGGGATTAGCCTCTTCTTCTTTTTCTTCCTTATCGTCCCCGCTCGTATTCGAGAAAAGGATCGGGAATGCGGATCACATGGGCTTCCGCATCGCTTACGCCGGTATACAAGGAGGCGGTGCCGTCCTCGTGCCGGACCAGCCCGCCGCTGAAGATGACGTCCTGCAAATCCGGGCGCTTGGCCGGACCGTCCGGGAACATCGCCCTCGTGGCGATAAGCTTGATCGGCGTACAGCGGCGGTTATCGGGATTAAAGACGAACACCATCGGATAATAATGTCGAATGTTGAATTCTTCCATCCAGGCGATATGGCCGAGCACGCCGATCATTCCGTCCTTCAGCGGATGAGCTTCGTTGGCTCCGCCCCATTCGTCCGGAAGAAACTGATGACGCAGCAGCTCGGCCCCTTCTATCGCCTCTTCCGTCAGATCGTCCAGCGTCGCGATCTCGGTGTAGCCGATCAAGGCGCGGGCGCCGTCGACCATCATCGGCCGGGTGAACACTCCGATGCGGCCGTTCTCCCGTTCGATCAGGCGAATATCCTTCATGGTCAGCGGCCCCTTGGCAAAAGGGACAAGCCCGCTAACGGAGTAACCGCGATAAAAGACGGTTCGCCAGGACGTCACGTAATGCGGATCGTCTCCGTCGAAGTACACCTCGACCCCGCCGAACACCAGCTCGTCGCCCACGAAGGTGACGAACGGGTCCTGCAGCGCAAAGACGGGAGCTCCGTTGCGGGGAACCCATCGGCCCTGGCGTTCGACGAAGAACATGACCTCGGACGATTCCTTGTCCCGAGCCTCTACGCGACCGGCGATAACCGGCTCGCCCTGATCGATGAACGGGGCGCATATGTTATACACATCGCGATCGCCGACCCCGGAGAAGATCAGCCTCTCCCCGGCGAACGCCGGGTTCTCCGCGAGAAATTCCTTCAACAATTCGACAGTCGGCTTCGCCTGTTCCGTGTATGCAAGCATGGAGAGTCCCTCCTGTCTGGACAGAGAAGAGATGATAGCTTCTTTATTCCAGTGTAGTATTTTCGAGCGTTCCGGTTTGGGTGATGCCGCGCCTATTTTTTCGACGATCTCCGCTTAATGCATGAATAAGGCTACCACATAATAGATGAGGGCCGCCAGTACGGAGACGATCGGAATCGTAATCAGCCATGTCAGTACGATGCGCCCGGCCATGCTCCATTTGACGCTGGAGAACTTCTTCGCCGAGCCGACGCCCAGAATCGACGAAGTAATCGCATGCGTCGTGCTGACCGGAAAATGGGTCAACGTCGCCCCGAGAATGACGGAAGCGGAAGCCAGATCGGCGGAGAAGCCGTTGATCGGTCCGATCTTGAAGATTTTCGTCCCCATTGTCTTGATGATCTTCCATCCGCCAAGCGAGGTCCCGAGCGCCATCGAGAAGGCCGCCGACAGCTTAACCCAGAGCGCGATCTCCAGATCGGACTGGATGTTCGCCGCCACGAGCGCCATCGTAATAATGCCCATCGCCTTCTGCGCGTCGTTCGTGCCGTGCGTGAACGACTGGAACGCCGCCGTCATCACTTGTCCGCCCCGAAAAACTTTGTTGACATGATGAGGACTGGAATTGGCAAACACGTGCTTTAACAGGAACATGATGGCGAAACCCAGGGCAAAGGCGATAAAAGGAGAAAGAATAAGCCCCTGCAGAATCGAAGAAAAGCCCGAGTAGTTGATGCCGCTCCAGCCTTCGGATGCGACCGCCGCTCCGGCCAGCGCTCCGATCAGCGCATGGGAAGATGACGAAGGAATGCCCAGCCACCACGTAATCAGGTTCCAGACGATGGCCGCGATCAGGGTGGCGATGACGACCGTCAGCCCGTGCTCGAGCTGGAACGGATCGGTGATCTTGCCCCCGATCGTCTTGGCGACCCCCGTGAAGCTTATGGCGCCGACCAGGTTCATGACGGAGGCCAGAAGGATCGCCCGCCGGGGCGTCAGGGCACGCGTCGATACGGACGTCGCGATCGCGTTGGCGGTATCGTGAAACCCGTTGATGAAATCGAATCCAAGAGCCAGCACGACGATAAAAATAACGGTCAGTAAAGTATAATCCATGATATTCTAATCCGTCCCCGCTTGCGCCGATCAAGAATTGCGCATAATGATGGATTGAAGCGTATTCGCGACATCCTCGCACGAATCGGTCGTCTGTTCCAGCCGTTCGTATATTTCTTTATGCTTGATGAGCTCGATCGGGTCGGTAGCGTTCATGAACAGATTTTTGATGCCCTGACGCATCAGATCGTCGCCCTCGTTCTCCAGCTCGTTCAGATTGACGCAATGCGGCTGAATCGCGAGCAGCTTCTTCTGGCTGAGCAGATAGATCGCCGATTTGATCTCTTGCGCGCTCCGTTTCAGGCAATCGCCAAACTTCCGAATATACGGATCGGCCTTCGTAATCTGGTACATCTCGAAGCGGGAGGCGCAAGCCTCGATGCCGTCCAGCACGTCGTCCAGTTTCTTGATCAGCTCCATAATATCTTCCCGCTCGATCGGCGTAATGAAGGTTTTGTTAAGCTCGGTAAGAATAATGTGCGTGCATTTGTCTCCCCTGTGCTCGAACTCCTTCATTTCCCTTGCGAATGCGGTAACGTCAGGAAAGTCTCCGTTGACCGCGGCCGTGAAATGCTCGACCGTCTCTACGATGATATCCGACATTTCCTCCAGCGTCTTAAAAAAAATGTCTTTTTTCCGAAACACGGATAGCCCTTCTTTCCCCTGTATGTACCTAACCGAGTTTACGCTCCGTTGATTTTGGGTTAACGATGCGTTAACTTAATTATTTTATCACATGGCGGACAGGCATGGTACAGCTTACTTTCGACACTTTATGTTTTTTTCATTCTTTTTTTCAAGTTTCGACGCGTCTTCTCCGCTTCGACTTCACCGGGCCGACTTGCTCCTTGATCAAGGACGCAGCCAGAAGGAGCAGAGGGAGGACAATTATGAACAGGGAAGCGAACGGCGTCCATAACGTGGCGAGGAAATTCTGGACATATACGACATTCGTGTAGCACATCAGCGCGATCACGACCAGGCCGATGGCCAATGGCCAGACGAGGGCCCGCTCCTCGACGCGGAAGAGCTGGGCCATCCCGAGCACCGACGCATGGAACGTCACCGTCACCTTCATGAAAATCGACAGCACCCAGATCAGCATCAGCAGCCCCTCCATCCTCTGCATGAAGTTGCCGATCGAAATATTTTTGGCCATGATGTATGTGGGGAACTGGTTGTTGGCCACCTGGATGCTGTCCAGCACGCCGATGCTCCCGACGGTCGTCACGACCAGCACGAGACCGCCGATCATCGCCCCTGTCAGGAACGCCCGCCCTCTTCCTTTTCCCCTTCGCACGTAAGGGTACACCATCATCAGCACGACGAGCTCCTGCAGCGAAAAGAAGGAGAATGCCCCTTTCGCCAGAGAACCGATCCCGGTTTCCATGACGGGCTGCAATCTTCCGATCTCGAATTTCGGGGCAAGCGCGGCCACCAGCAGCACCAGCAGCAGCAGAAACCAGGGAAAGAAGATGTCCGCGGCTCTTACATAGGCGCCGACTCCGGAGAGCACCGCGATCACGACCGTAAGCACGAACAGCAGCTGCAAAATCTCGATCGGCGTATCCACCATCGTCTGCGTCGTGCAGAAATAGCCCAGATCCCCGACCATCAGCGCCGCAAGGAAGTAACAGAACAGCGCGAACAGAAGACCCGGAATTTTGCCGACCCACGGTCCCAGAAGCTCTTCGCAGCAGCCGACGATCGTCCGGTCGGGATGCCGCCGTCCCAGCCAGACGTACAGCCAGACCAGCAGCAGATCGACGCAGACGCCCATAATGCAGGCAACCCAGGCATCCTGCTTGGCGTTCTGGGCCAAGGCGTTGGGCGTAATCAGGATCGAGGTTCCTATCATGAAAAAGATAACGAGGATCGTAAACGATCTCTTGCTGATAAACGGGACGATCGTGTTCACGCCTGCTCTTCCTTTCTTATTCGAACATGGAATAGACCAGCTTCCCGTAAGGACCGAGAACGACGGCTATCCACCGCAAAGGGTTGGGCAGCGCCGCGTTCATGGCCTCCGTGGCCCACAGCGCCGTGACGGCGAGCATAAGCGACGCGTAAGTCCACAGCTCCTTGCGCTTGCCCACCCTGCGCCAGTGCCGGATCTCCCATATGGACAAGGCGGCTGCCCCCGCGACGATTCCGATAACGGCCCACATCGCTACCCGCTCCCTTTCGTCTGATGCGACACGGATTGCTGGGTTGTTCCAATCCTTCGAGTGATCGTATCGACGTTTACATTGACCTCGATCTTCTTGAACACCTCGTCCCAATCCTTGATGCGATTCCACGCCTTGGGCTGCTGCCTATGCACATACGTCCCGAAGCCGAAAATATCGCTCCCCAGCTCCTGCTGGGCGACCCGCACCGTCGATTCGATCAGACCGGTAATCTTGCGGTCCCCTTCCTGATTGATCTGGTCGATCGAAGACGTCTGGGCCAGGTCGATATCGCATTCCACCCCTGCGATGTCCTGCTCCACGCGAACGTGCACATTGATGACGGGAAGCTCGCCGGACATGCCGACGCGAATTCTCGATTCGGTTCGCACGACGTTAAGGGACACTTTGCCTCCCCGGGGACATTCCACGAACCCGAGCGTCTTGTCCACCGAATTGTGCACATAATTGACGGCTTTCGTCTCGTTCTCTCCGATCCAGCCGATCATGCGGTCCTCCCGGAACACCGCCGAGCCGTAATACACCATGTTCGAGCGCGGGGAAATATCTCTCGTGTTGGAGATGCTCCCGTGACCGTCGGTCATTCCTTGAATGACGACGCCGGTCAGAATCGCGCTTTGTCCCCTTTTCGTAATGTCGACAATCAATTCGTTCAAGGTGATCTTGCCCGTCGCGGCCCACATCTGGTCGGACAGCGCCAGCTTCGTATAGAGATTGTTCGCGGGGATCGGGTCCATCGCACTGTAAGTTTTCAATACCTTCGAGGCCGTCGTGTCCTTGGCGACGACCAGGTAAAAATCGTTGCGCATCTCCGGTTCCCTGGATATGAAATCGAGGGGCTTGCGCAGGCCGATCCGGGCCTGCTCTTCTCCGAAGACGATCATGCGCAGATGGGAGAAATAGAGGCGGCGGGGAGACAGCACCGTCATCCGCCGCAGCGCTTCGGGCAGCGTCGCGCCCGTGGATTCGAACGTCACGACGGGGGCTTGGCCGATCATCTTCTCGTTGGCGGTGACCGCTCCGGGATTGACGATCTGAACCGTAACCCGATACCGGCCTTCTTCGTTGTCGACGCCCAGTCCAACGACGATGGCCAGCTCGTTCAGCTCGTGCTTGCTCCAGCAGCCGGCCAGCAGCCCGCATACGACGAGGAGAACGGACAGGGCGCTCGCGGTCTTGTACAAGTTGGACCTCCCCTTACTTTTGGCGAACGAGGTTGCGTTTCTGAATCTCCTCCGGCCTTCTTTTCATCCAGGACAGGGGGACCCGCAGCAGCGTATCCTTCTGCTCCGACAGGTTCAGCGGCGCCATCGGAGACATGTACGGCACCCCGAACGATTGCATCGAGCAGAGCCGAACGACGATGACGATCGTGCCGAGGAACAAGCCGAACAGTCCGAACGTCGCCGCCAGCCCCATCAGGAAAAACCGCGTGATTCTGGCCGCAATGCCCAGATTAAAGGCCGGCATCACGAAGTTGGAGATCGCCGTAATCGAGACGACGATAACCATGGCCGCCGTCACGAGCCCGGCCTGCACGGCGGCTTGTCCGATGACGAGCGTGCCCACGATCGAGATCGACTGTCCGATTGTTCGGGGCATCCGCACGCTGGCCTCGCGGATAATCTCGAAGGTGATCTCCATCAGCAGCGCCTCTACGAACGCCGGGAAAGGGACCCCTTCCCGCTGGCTCGCCAGATTGTACAGCAGCGTCGTCGGCAGCAGCTCCTGATGGAAGGTCGTGATCGCGATATAGGCCGAAGGAGTGAGCAGCGTCAGGAAAAACGCCAACACCCTCAGCATGCGGATCAGGCTGGAAAATATCGGTCCCTGATAATAATCCTCGCTGGATTGGAAAAACTGCACGAACAGCGCGGGAACGACAAGCGCGAAGGGAGTTCCGTCTACCAGGATCGCCACCCTGCCCTCCATGATCTGCGCCGCCACGACGTCCGGCCTTTCGGAGTTGAACACGGTGGGAAACAGCGCAAGCTTCCGGTCGACGATCCGCTCTTCGATAAAATTGCTTTCGAGTATGCTGTCCGTGTCGATCTTGTCCAGCTTCTCGCGCAGCTCGGTCAGCACTTCCAGCGAGACGAGGCCCTCGATGTATGCCAGCACGACTTCCGTCTTCGTTACTTGACCGATCGTCCTTTTTTCGAACCATAGACGAGGATTCTTGATTTTTCTGCGGATCATCGCCGTATTCCAGCTCAGCACCTCCGTAAAGCCTTCCCGCGGCCCCCGCACGACCGCCTGAACGGTGGGCTCCTCCACGCCTCTCGCTTTCGGTTTTCTGGTGCCGACCGCCAACGCGACCGCGCTCCCCTTGAGCAGCAGAATGCTGTCCCCGGACAGCAGATGCTCGTACAGCTCGGGGAATGTGCCGATTCGGTCGACGCTTGCCTCGCCGATGACGCTATCCGTCAAATAATCCAGCATGTCGGCAGCTCCGAATACCCCGTGCGCGGGCGGCACGTTCTCCCGCAGCAGAGAATCGAGCATCGCCTGGGAGTCCGCCAAGCCGTCTGTGAACAGAATGGCCGCCTCTAAGCTCTCGGTTCCGGGAAACGCCAGCTTTATGCTTCTCCGCCTGATATCCGGGCTGTTCCCCGTGTCCTTGCTCAGCCTTTCGATATTGAGTTCCAGCTCCTCGTAGAGGCGATCTTCCTCCCCTGTCCCCGACTGATTCTCCGTGTCCCCGCTCTTGAGCCGATCCTTCTCGCCTCTTCCCGATTGATCCTCGGTGTCCCCGCTCTTGAGCTGATCCATCTCGCCTCTTCCCGACTGATCCTCCGTGTCCCCGCTCTTGAGCTGATCCATCTCGCCTCTTCCCGACTGATCCTCCGCATTTCCGTTCTTGAGCCGTCTCCTCTCGTCCCTCCTTGACCGGTCCGTCACTGGTACGCCCCCCTTCCTCTGTCTCGCTCGTATCGATTACCCGTTAGCATAAACTCGAAAGCACCAGATTATTCCTCCGGGCCTTTTCACGCGGCGATAACCGATTCTGTAGAACATTGGCGGCCCGGATGGGGCTTTTTACGCGGCGATAACCGATTCTGTAGAACATCGGCGGCCCGGATGGGGCTTTTTACGCGGCGATAACCGATTCTGTAGAACATCGGCGGCCCGGATGGCGCTTTTTACGCGGCGATAGCCGATTCTGTAGAACATCGGCAGCCCGGATGGAGCTTTTCACGCGGCGATAACCGACTCTGTAGAACATCGGCGGCCCGGATGGAGCTTTTAAGCTTTCAATTGGGGATATTGAGGAGGAGTCGAGAGAGGAAGAGGAGTTGAGGTGTTGAGGTGTTGAGGTGTTGAGGTGTTGAGGTGTTGAGGTGTTGAGGTGTTGAGGTGTTGAGGTGTTGAGGTGTTGAGGTGTTGAGGTGTTGAGGT
>NZ_JBHMDN010000047.1:0-53737 GCF_042431195.1 Cohnella cellulosilytica | reverse complement strand
CGTGCCTATTGGCTCATCAATAGCTCCGGCGGATCGTATAAGCCCGCCTAGCGTGCCTATTGGCTCATCAATAGCTCCGGCGGATCGTATAAGCCCGCCTCACGTGCCTATTGGCCCATCAATAACGCCGGCAGATCGTTTAAGCCCGCCCCGCGTGCCTATTTCGCTCACCGCCGGCCCCTCTGTTCCGAACCATCCCCGACAAAACGCATTCTCCATCCCAAGGGCGCCGAAGACGTTTTTGCTCATTAAATGCAAAAAATACGCTTGACCTTGCCGTTGCGTAAAGGTGTACGATCGGTTTGCGAGGAGGGATCGAGATGGAATATACGGTGCAGAAGCTCGGTCAGTTGGCCGGAATCAGTACGCGCACGCTCCGTTACTACGACGAGATCGGATTGCTCAAGCCGGCGAGGATCAACTCGTCGGGGTATCGGATCTACGGGCGGGAGGAGGTGGATCGATTACAGCAAATTTTGTTCTATCGAGAGCTTGACGTCGGCCTCGAGGAGATCAAGGCGATGATCGATTCGCCGGAATTCGACGCCCGGCGCGCGCTGGCCAGACACCGGGAGCAGCTTCTGACCAAGCGTCGGCAGCTTGACGCGCTGATCGCCAACATCGATCTGACCTTAGCTTATCAAGAGGGGATGACGGCTATGAGCGACAAACAGAAATTCGAAGGTTTTAAGCAGCGGCTCATTGACGATAACGAAGCCAAGTACGGCGAGGAAATCCGCGCCAAGTACGGCAGCGAGCAGGTGGACAAATCCAATGCGAAAATCAAAAACATGACACAGGAGCAATACGAGGAAATCGAGCGTCTGTCAGAGGACATTCACGCAACGCTCGCGCAGGCGTTCGCGACGGGCGACCCGGCGGGGGGATTGGCCCAGAAGGCCACCGATCTGCATCGCCGCTGGCTAACCTTCTACTGGGATCGCTACTCCAAAGAGGCGCATGCGGGGATCGCCCAAATGTACGTGGACGACGAACGCTTCAAAGCCTACTACGACAAGGATCAGCCGGGAGTCGCCGAGTTTCTGCGTGACGCCGTCCGCATCTATACGGGAATCGACGCCTAATTTGTCAGACGCCTAAAATTCATCAAGGAGGCTGCCCCTAAGCCAAGCGCAACGTTCCGAATGCCGGTCCCTCGGGACGGTCGGACGCCGCTGCTGCTTAAGGGCAGCTTCTTTTTTTCGTCGATCAGCGCACTCAAAAAAAGATTGACAGCCCAAGCGTACTAAGGGCATAATACGCTTGTGGTGTATGAACTACTTAGTACACACACTTAAGGCGATTGCGAGGTAGCGGAATGAGAACAGGTGGAGGCTGGGAGGAAGTCGAGTTCAACAGCCGGGAACCGGTCTATCTGCAGGTAGTTCGGCATTTCAAAGAGATGATCGTCGCGGGGCGGCTGGAGGCCGGCCAGGCGATCCCTTCGCGCAGAGAGCTGGGAACGCTGCTGAAAATTAACCCGAATACGGCGCAGAGATCCTACAAGGAGATGGAGGAACGCAAATTGATCGTGACGGAAGGAAATTCGCCAAGCCGAATTACGCAGGACGACGCCGTGCTGCGAACGATTCGGGCGGAGCTGCTCGGAGAAGCGGTCGACGCTTTCGTCGCGGCGGTCAGGAAAGTCGACGTTCCGGTCGACGAGCTGCTCGAGCTGGTGAAGAACAAATACATAGAAGCCTTATCCGCCAATTCTGCGCCTGCCGCAGCGGAAGGAGGCGGGGAGCGGCCATGATCGAGTTGAAGGGAGTCCGCAAGCGTTATCGCGGACGCAACGTGCTGAACGGGCTGTCTTTTACAGTGGAGAAGGGGAGCATTACCTGCTTGATCGGCATGAACGGCGCGGGCAAGTCGACCGTCATGAAGGCGATCATGGGGCTCGTCCCGATAAAGGAAGGGCAAATTCTCATCGACGGAAAGCCGCGGGGAAGATGGATGTACGAGAAAGTTAGCTTCGTCCCGGATCATCTGACGATGCCGCTGGCCATGAAGATGTCCGAGGGCCTGACGTTTATGGCCGACTTCTATGCGAGCTGGAACGCGGAACGGGCAGCCGAGCTGATGCGTTTCTTCCAATTGGACCCCGGCGAGAAAATCGGCAATCTGTCGAAGGGAACGGCGGCCAAGTTCAACCTTGTGCTGGGACTGGCGCCAAATTCCGATTACGTGCTGATGGACGAACCGTTTTCCGGGATCGATCTGTTCAGCCGGGAGACGATCGCAGACGTATTTTCCAGCGAGCTGATCGAGGAGCGCGGCGTTCTGCTGACGACGCACGAGATCGGCGAGGTGGAGCATCTGATCGATAAAGCGGTCATTATGCAGGACGGGAAAGCCGGGATGGAATTCGACTGCGAGACGATGCGCAGCGAAGAGGGCAAGTCGATTGTCGACGTGATGAGAGAGGTGTATTCGCGTTGAAGAACTACTTAAAGCTTCTGCATATCGAGATTCATCGCTTCCGCTATATTTTGTTCGCTTTGCTGGGGCTGACCGCGCTCGTTCAGCTTTGCGCGATCGCGTTTAACGCCGCGTGGGAGATTGACGCCAGGAACGCCTACGTTCTGCAGACCGGAATGGCGTCCGAGACGTTTTACGGCCCGATGACGTATACCCGCGCGGTGCAGAACACGCAATTCTGGTTCGCCGTTCCCGTCGGGCTCAGCATCGCGGTTCTGGCCATCTACGCGTTTCTGATCTGGTATCGCGATTGGTTCGGGAGGAGCACGTTCGCGTATCGGCTGCTCGCGCTTCCGTCCGAACGAAGAAATATTTATTTCGCCAAGCTGACCGCCATTCTAACGTTCGTATTCGTCATGGTCGGGTTCCAACTGCTGCTTATGCCGATCGGAAGAGCGGTGTTCGCGATGATCGCACCGGCTGATCAACTGCAGCATTCCGCGATCGCGGACGCGATTTTCGCCAACCAGGCGTTCAAGATTTTGCTGCCGCGCTCGTTTGCGGATTTCTTCGTTCACTACGGCCTGGGCGCGATCTCGCTGCTCGTCGCGTTCGCGGCGGTACTGCTGGAGCGAAGCTATCGCTTGCTCGGCATCGTGTACGGGCTTGCGTATGCCGCGGTCTGCGCCGTTCTGATGATCTATCCGACGTTGGCGCTTGGCGCGGAGTATTCCGTCGGGTATCTGTATACCGAGGAAGTGTACGCCATTCAGATCGCCGTCGATGCGCTGGTCGCCGTCGTGTCCGTCTGGCTGGGATTGTATTTGTTGAAGAAAAAAGTGGCGGTGTAAGGGAGGAGACGGCGAATGATGAAACGTTATTTTTTGTCGATGGCGCTCGGCGTATTCGCGGTCGGCGCGATCGGAGCGTATTACGCGTCCGGCACGGAAGGGGAAGTGCCGCCATACAAGCTGGTTACGCTGGAAGGCGATGCCGCGGAAGCATCCGCGATGCAGCTCAGCGGCTCCTATATCGGCGGCGTCGGCTCGAAGCCGCTCGAGCTTACCGTCGAAGGAACGAAATATCGCATGACGCATTCGTTTTACGAAAAATATTTGCAGGATAACCGCTACTTGACGACTCATTACGAGGACATGAAGGCGCTGAAACGGGAGCATCGTGATTTTATGAGAGCGAGAAGCAATGTAAACAGCTTTTATAAGGATGCGGAATGGCTTATTTATGCGGACTCTGTTATCTACGGGCCCGGCAACTGGCGCGCGGAGCTGAAGGTGGACGTGCTGGAAGAGAGTGCGGGCCATGTCTCCAAGCACCGGATCGAGCTGGACGAGGCGAAGCGGACCGACTGGATCAGAGTGGAAGACGTGCAGAAAATCGGCGACGAGATCCATATTCTGGCCCAGGTACGTTATAGAGCTGCTCTCCCCGCGGACGGCACGACGATGGAATTTCGCGATTATGTCGTTGATCTGCGCAGCGGCGAGCTGCTGCGCGAAGACGCGCTGATTTCCGAAAAGCTGGCTGTCTCGGAGGGCATGCAAAGAACGGCGGATGCGCGGCCTGTAACGGACGAAGTGAGTCTGACCGCGATTACGAGCGAGGTGCGCTCTCAGCCGTCGGAATACGTCGTATTGATGACGGCCCGAAGCCATACGGTCGCTGACGAGGAAGGCAAGAGGAAGACGGAGTTCGTTCGCAAGCAAGCGGCCTATTCTTACCGTACGGGCCAACTGACTCCGCTGCCCGAGTCGACTCGGGATTTGGAGGCCAACGCCGTAGTCCAAAGCGAGATTGCGGGAGACCGGCTTACCGTCCTGTATTCCGACAATCAAAGTCTGACGATTGCCCGCTACAACGTCGCGACAGGCTTGCAGGAGCGGGACGAACTGACGATAACGTCCGAACAGCTCGGCGAACGCTCGATCCGCAGCGCAAGCCTGGCGCAAAATCGGGTGTACGCCTTGCTTTCCCCGGAAGACGAGAACAAGGTGGGCTTTGCCGACAGCAGGAAGCTGGCGGCCGTCGTGCTCGACGCGGACGGCGGGAAAGTGCTCTACAAGGGGGAAGCCGCATACGCGGGACCGGCGGAGAAAGCCGAGGAGTTCCGGAAAAATCTGCTGCTGACCAACGTCAATGGCGGCCGCTCCTAGTTCGCGCCGCGGCGCGCAGCGCTGGGAAGAGCGGATCGCGGTGCTGAGAAAGCTCGAGGGGTACGGCTATTCGATCGCTTATTATGTGCTGGGGTGCGAAGACCTGGCGGCGGAAGCGACCCGGGCCGCGCTCCTCAAGGCGGGCTGCGACAGGGAAATCGGCGCCATGCCGGCCGAGGCGCAGAGAGAGAAATTCGCCCGGCTGGCGATGAGCGCGGCGATCGCGGTAAGGCGCGAACGGCTGCTGCGGCAGGCGGAATAACGACAAACGCTCTTCCTCGTGAACTACGGGGGAGAGCGTTTGTTTAGGTGCGGCGGATATGGTAGACGCATTTGCGGTCGCCGGAGGCGAGGCAGTCGGAACGGGTGACCTTCGCGCCCAGCAGCGACTCGAACAGCTTCATTTCGCAGGCGCAGGCCTGATTGTACTTGTTGGCCACTTGCGAGATCGGGCAGTTGAATTCGGTCAGCACGTAGTCGTCTTCAGACGTTTTCTCCCAGGTCGCCATGTAGCCGTTGTCGTTCTGGATGTCCGAGAGCGCGGCGATTTTCGCTTCGAGCTCTTTTCCGGCCATTTTCGACTCGTATCTTTTCAACAGGGACGCCTTGCGGCGCTCGAAGAGGAGATTAACCATCGCTTCCCCGGCTTCGTCCTCCAATTCGGTGAGCAAGTCGAGCGCGACGGCGTGATACTTCTTCGGAAAATAGTCGTCCGCCCGGGCGGTCAGCCGGTAGACGGCCGCAGGCCGGCCCATCGGCAGCCGGACGGTCGTCGATTCGATCAGATCGTCCCGCTCGAGATTGGAAATATGCCGCCTTACGGCCATGCCGGTAATGCCCAATTGATCGGTGAGCTCCTTGGCGGTCAGCTCTCCCGAGGTTTTCAGCATCTGCATAATTCTGTTGCGCGTGGACAGGTCCGAATCTTCCTTCAATACGTCACCTCCCGGGATTAGCGGACCGACCCGGCCGCGGCCAGATCGTGCTCGGCGCACTCCGCCGAGCAGTATCCGCGATGCTCCTCTTCGCACTTGTCGCATACCAGATGCTGCAGATGGCAGGTATCGTCCGCGCAGTTGATGTAACGGTCCGTCTTCGCGCCGCAGTGATGGCATTCGCCGACAAGCATGTGCTCCTCGGTCTGGTTGACGCGCACCGAGACGCGCTCGTCGAAGACGTAGCAGTTGCCGTCGAAGCCGCGGCCCTGCACCTCCGGATCGTGTCCGTACGTGACGATGCCGCCGTCAAGCTGGTAGACGTCGTTAAAGCCTTCGTTCTTCAGCACGGCGGTCAGCATCTCGCAGCGGATGCCTCCGGTACAGTAGGTGAGAATCGGCTTGTCTTTATGCTCGGTCAGATGGCTGCGAATCCACTCCGGGAACTCCCGGAACGTCTTGAGATCCGGCTTGATCGCGCCGCGGAAATGACCGAGATCGTATTCGTAGTCGCTGCGGCCGTCGAGAATGACGACATCCTCCTGCTGCATCTTCTCGTGGAACTGCTTCGGAGTGAGCCGGGCGCCGCCGTCGACGTTCGGGTCGAGCTCCTTGTCGTAGCGCAGGGTGACGAGCTCTTTCTTGTAGCGGACGAAGATTTTCCGGAACGCGTGGCCATCGGCCTCGTCGATCTTGAACAGCAGGTCGGAGAAGAGGGGATGGGCATGCATCGCGGCCATGTAAGCGTCGGTCTGCTCGACCGTCCCCGAGAGCGTTCCGTTAATGCCTTGATCCGCGATCAGAATTCGGCCCTTGATGTCCAGGTCCTTGCAGAACTGCAGATGCTCGGCGGCGAATTGTTCGGCCTCCGGCACCTGGACGTATTTATAGAACAGCAAAATGCGATAATCTTTTGTAGACATCTCGAACACCTTTCCGTCGGCTATTGCAGTTAGCCGGTTAATATGTTATATGGTAGCCGTTCGCCTTCACTTAGTCAACAAAAAGGTTTATTATGTTGGGGGATAAAGCTTATGATTTTCATTTCATTTTCATGTTGACATCGGAGGATGTAAGCGGTATATTAAGGGCACAAATTAAATATCAATTTCATTTTTTTACTCACAAAACGGGAACGTTCCCAAAATGACCGCAAGTCGGAACGCCCCGGATGTCCAGCGAAGAGAGAACACGTTGTCGGAGATCATTCGTAAGGGAAGGGGCTTTCGCTCAGCGAATCGTTCGGACGCAAGGCCGACGACATTGACGGAACCTCCGAAGACGACGTTGGCGAGATTAGCTGAAGTCGATCACGGGAATGCGTTGGCGCAAGCGCCGAATCGGACATCGTCCGGGTTTGTTTTTCGCTAAATCGGGAACGTTCCCAAAATGAAAACCCAAGCTATGCCGAGGGGGACTCAAACTTCATGCAAGGTTTGTATTTTGGCGAAAATGGGAACGTTCCCGTTTTTCGCTCAAAATTTCGGGAACGTTCCCGCAATCGGATAACGATCGATTATAATAGAGAAAACTATCCGATTGGGAAAGGCAGTGAATGGAAATGGGTCCGACCATACATGACGTAGCAAGATTAGCGAATACTTCAAAAAGCACGGTTTCGAGGTATTTGAATGGACAGCAAGTGAAGAAGGCGACGCAGGAGGCGCTCGAGAAAGCGATCAAGGAGCTGAACTTCCATCGCAACGCCAATGCACGAAGACTCGTGATGGATAAAACCTATACGATCGGAATCGTGATCGACGATATCTCGAATACGTTCTATTCCGGCATTATCAAGGGGATCGAAGAGGTTGCGGGCAAGAACGGCTACAACTGTATCTTCTTAAGCTGGACGTCCAATTACGACAATGAAATATCCTTTCTTAACCTGATGTACGAAGGCCAGGTCGACGGCGTGATTATGGTCAGCTTCCGCAAGAGAAGCCGGGAGGATTTGCAGCGGATCAAGGAGGCCGAATATCCGATCGCGCTGATCGGCGACCATGGGGAAATGGACGGGATCTTCTCGGTAGACGTCGACAACGCCGCCGGCATTGCGGAGGTCGTCTCCTACCTGCACCGGATCGGCCATCGCGAAATCGCCTACATTTCCGGGCCGGACACGGTGTCGGCAAGCAAGTACCGCTTCAAGGGCTACAGGCAGACGCTGGATTCGCTTCAACTGGAATACAATCCCGACTGGGTGGTCGAATCGGATTGGTCCAATCAGGGCGGGTACGCGGCCATCGAGCGAATCCTCGAACAGCCGGACATTACGGCAGTCGTCGCCTCGAGCGACGAAACGGCGATCGGGGCGATGCGGAGAATTCAGGAATCCGGCAGAAACGTACCCAAGGATATGTCGATTGTCGGATTCGACGACGTTACGGTGGCCAGTTGGGTGTATCCGTCCTTGACGACGGTGCGGCAGCCGTTCCGCGACATCGGCATGATGGCGGCCGAGGGGCTCTTCCGGAAGATCGCCGGCGAGGAAGTGGAGCTGAGAAGCCACCTGCTCAAGCCCCGGTTGATCATTCGCGATTCCTGCGGAAAACTCTTCTGAAAAGGGTTGTGTGCGTAATGAAAAGCAAAATCGACAAATCGCATTACGGTTACTTTTTTATCGCCCCGTTTTTTATCGGGTTTGGCGTGTTCGGATTAACGCCGATTCTGTACACGTTCTACTTGAGCCTTACCAAATGGGACGGATTCAGCGATCCGGTGTTTCGCGGATGGGACAACTACGTCCGCATTTTCCACGACAGCTTTTTTTACCAGTCCGTCGGGAACACGCTGATCATCTGGTTTATATCGATTGTTCCGCAGCTCGTCATCGCGTTGGTGCTGGCGTTGATCCTGAACGAGAAGTTTATTCGGGGGAAACATTTTTTCCGGGCGGTCTTTTATTTCCCGCACATTATTACGCCGATTACGCTGGGGCTCATGTTCAGCCTGATGTTCGACTGGCAAACGGGAAGCGTTAACAAGCTGCTGCTGGAGCTGGGCTGGATCCCCGATCCGGTGAACTGGTTCAACAGTCCGTGGTGGTCGCGGATCATTGTGGGCCTGGTCATTTGCTGGCAGTATTTCGGCTTTAACCTGATCGTGTTCATTGCGGGCCTGCAGTCCATCCCGGGCGAAGTGTACGAAGCCGCCGAGGTGGACGGAGCCACCAAGCTGCAGACGGCGAGATGGATTACGCTGCCGATGCTGCGGCCGGTATTCCTCTTTACCTTCATCACGTCGGTCATCGGCGGTCTTCAGCTGTTCGACGCTCCGCTCATGCTGGGCAACGGGCCGGGCAACTCGACGCGAACAATGGTGATGTATCTCTACGAAACCGCATTTCAAAACTTTGATTACAGCTACGGCTCCGCGATCGCTTACGCCATCTTCATTGTGGTGATGTTCTTTACGCTCATTACGGCGAGAGCTTCCAGGCTGAAGGAATAGGAGGCCAATCACGTGAACGAAACGAGTAGAGCGCCGATGCGCCTCGGGAAGATGCTGAGCAGAACCGTTATGTATCTGTTACTGATTGCGGTAGCGATCACCTGTCTGGTTCCGTTTTACAGCATGTTTATTACTTCGACCCATGCCAACTCGGATATTGCGCGCAGCCTGCTCTTCTGGCCGGGCGATCAGCTGGCGGCCAACTACGAGCGGCTGATTGGAACCGTCAACATATGGCGGGGATTTCTGAACACGACCATCGTCACGGTCAGCTTCACGGTCCTTAATTTGTATTTCGCGGCGCTCGCCGGCTACGGCTTCTCGAAATACAACTTCAAGTACCGGAACGGCTTGTTCCTGTTCGTGCTCGGCACGATGATGATCCCGGGCCAGCTCGGCATTATCGGCTTCTACAAGCTCATGAACTCGTTCCACATGCTCAACACGTACTGGCCGCTTATTCTGACCGGCATTCGCGACGCCTTCGGCATTTTCCTGATGAAGCAGATCGCGGATTCCTCCGTGCCGAACGAAATTATCGAGTCCGGCAGAATCGACGGCTACAGCGAGCTCGGCATTTTCCACAAGCTCGTGATTCCGTTGATGGTGCCGGGATTGGCCACGCTGGGCATCTTCTCGTTCATCGGGAAGTGGAACGACTTCCTGACGCCGATGATCATCTTGTTCGACAACCATCTGCAAACCCTGCCCGTCATGATCGCCAGCGTCAAGTCGCAGTTCACATCGGACTTCGGCGCGCAGTACGTAGGCATCGTAATTTCGGTCGTGCCGGTGCTTGTTTTCTTCTCCATTATGTCCAAACGCATTATTAGCGGGGTAGCCGCCGGAGCCGTCAAAGGCTGAGCCGGACTTTATTGAAAGAGGTGATGCGGGGGGACGAGAAGCAGGCAGGAAGCAAGGTCATGGAGCGAAGAAAGAACAACTCGAAGCAAATTTCAATCGAAGGGGAGATTCCATTGAAAAGGACAAAATGGTTTTCCATGATGTTAACGCTTGTCATGGTGGTCGCAGTCATCGCCGCATGCGGAAACAAGAACGACAATAACGCCAGCAACGAGCCGGCTCCGTCAAGCAGCGCTCCGGCACAAACAGAAGAAACTCCGGGTTCCGAGGCGCCGAAGGAGCTGGAGGGCAACCTGGTCGTCTGGACCTTCTTCGACCAAGTGAAGGAAATGGGACTTAAATTCGAAGAGAAGCACCCCGGCGTCAAGGTGGAAGTCAATATTTTCCCCGGCGACCAATACCAGACGAAGCTGCTGTCCGCCATGCAGTCCGGCAGCAACGTTCCCGACGTATTTGACCTCGAGAGAGGCTATATCGGCAAGTTTATCGACGCCAGCTTCATCGCGGACTTGTCCGCAATGGGCATCGAGGACATGCTGACAGACTACATTCCTTACGTTCGCGAGCTCGGCAGAGCGGCCGACGGCACCATTCGCGCCGTATCCGACCACTCGTCTCCCGGCGCTTTCTGGTACATTCGCGACAACGCCAAACAGTACCTCGGCACGGACAATCCCGATGAGATCAGCGCGATGGTCGACAGCTGGGACAAAATCGTCGATCTCGGCAAACAAGTGTACGAGAAAAGCGGCGGTAAAGTGTATTTGATGCAAAACGCGGGCGACGTATTCGATATCGCCGCTTACAACACGGAGCCGTGGGTGAAGGACGGCAAGCTGAACATCGATCCGAAATGGCAGACGTATTACGAGATTCAGCAGAAAATCCGCGCGAACAACGTCGACGCCAAGCTCGGCTTCATGTCCGCCGGCTGGGGCAACGCCTTGAACGACGGTTCCGCGATTCTTAGCGCGATGCCGGCCTGGGCGACGTTCATGATCGACAACAAGGACGGCAAGGCTGTCGGCAAGTTTGGCGTAGCCAAGTCGCCGGAGGGCTTCTACACGGGCGGCACGTATCGCGGCATCTACGAGAAGTCTCCGAACAAGGAGCTGGCTTACGAATTCATCAAGTATATCGCCAGCCCGGAATGGCAGGAATACAACCTGGGCAAGACCGGCAACATGCCGGGCAGCGGCAAGGTGTATCAGGACAATATGGACACGTACAAAGTAGATCTGCTCGGCGATCAAAATCCGATGCGCGTGTATTACGAGCTGGTCAACGCAATGCCGGGCATCGCGCCGGACAAATACAGCGAAGAAGTGCTGAGCAAGTGGAAAAAGTACGCCGGAGAAGGCATCACGAACAAGACGGCCTACGAAGATGTGGTAGCCGCCTTCAAAAAAGAAGTCAAAAGCGCGTTCCCTGACATTCAAGTCGACTAATACAGAGAAAGCGGCTGCTTCTGGTCCGGAAGCAGTCGCGATTTTTTACCCGGAAGGAGCAGGAAGATGAGCAGCATACGGCATTATATTCGGGATCTTCGCGTCATTGACGGCCATGAGCATCTGGCGACCCGGCAAATGAGGGAAAGAGATCGGACGGATCTATTCGGACTCCTGCATTATTTGGATTCGGATATGATTACGGCCGGAATGCAGCGCGGGAGCTTGTCGGCGCGCGGCACGGATGCGGAGGAGAAGGCCGCCATTTTCATGAAATATTGGGAACGGACCAAGAACACGGCTTACGCCAAAGTTTTTCGCACGGCAATGGAAGACCTGTACGGCATGCGGGATTGGACTGTGCGGGGACTGCTGGAGTTGAACGAGAAAGTGATCGCCGCATCGTTGGACAAGGACTGGTACAGGAAGGTTATGACCGAGCGGTCGCGGATCGATCTTGCGTTTACGCTGATTCAGACGACGAACGTCGACTTTGCGATGTTCCGCCCGATTATGTTTATGGACTTCGCCTTTAAACTTCGAACGTTGAAAGATGTCCAGGCCGTCGAAGGAGCGTCCGGCGTTGAAGCGAACACGCTTCAGCAGTATTTGACGGCTGTGGATGCTTTATTAAATAAATACATCCAAGAGGGCATGGTCGCGACCAAGCTGGGCCACGCCTACTGGCGCACGCTTGCTTGCGGGAAGCCGACCTTTCACGAAGCGGAGACGGTTTTTAACCGGCTGGCGGCTTGTTCGCTGGAAGAAGGTTTGTCGCAAGCCGAGACCCGGCCGCTTCAGGATTATTTGATTCATTTTATTATCCAGCGCTCCACTGCGTACGGCGTGCCGATCCAGATTCATACCGGCCACCACGAGACGAGCGTATCCGGCAACGGCAATACGATCACGAATTCCCAGGTGTCTTCGCTGCTGCCGCTGCTGAACGAATATTCCAGCTCGAGGTTTGTGCTGCTGCACTGCGGTTATCCCTACAGCCTCGAATATTTGAGCATCGCCAAAAATTTCCCTAACGTGTATACCGATTTCACGTGGATCTATGCGATCTCACCGACTGCGGCGAAGCATATTTTGCATCAAATGATCGAGATGGTGCCGCAAACGAAAATTCACGGCTTCGGCGGCGACTACAACTTCATCGAAGGCACGTACGGGCATCTGAAGCTGGCCAAAAAAATCGTCGGTGACGTGCTGACCGAGAAGGTGGAGGACGGCGCTCTGGACGAAGACGAGGCGATCGGCTTTGCCAAGGCGGTGTTCCGCAACAATCTGATCGACTTTTACGGCCTGGACGAGAAACCGGTGTGAGAGGAGGGAAACGGATGAAAACAGGGCGGGCCGCGTCGCGGCGGCACGACGGAGGCGAGACTGGCCGAGAGCTTCGGATCTACGGGGGCGACGAGCGCGGCGATGGGGACAATCGCCCATGCTTGCGCTTCTCGTCGCTGCTGCGGACCGAGAGCGGAGAGGGCGTCCGGGAGGCCGTTCCATTCGATGCCGTCTCGATCGGGGAAAAAGTGATCGACGCTTCCGGAAAGTCCGAACGGTTCGAGGTCGATACCGTCTGGAAGCTGGTGGAGGACGAATGCCCGTATTACGAGGTTGAGGCGACATTGGCCTATACCGGCGACCGGCCGTCGGCGTGGAATTTGCAAATCGAAGCGGATCTGCTCGGCGAAGGCAGACCCGATTGGATGATCCCGGGCGCGTTCTATAAGGAAAACCGGTTCGAGAAGAATTTGAGGCCTTACCCCCGCTACGACTTCAAGGGCGGAGACGCCTCCGGGATGGTATCGGATCACTGGGCCTTCAGGGCCGATCGCGCGGCGCTGCCCGCCGTGTTCGCGTGGAACGACGGGATGTGCGGCGCGCTGTGCACCGACGAGACGTCGGCGCTCGGTCTGAGCGGCCTCGGTTTTCGGGGCAGCGAGGAAGGAACGCGGATCTGGCTGAACTTCCCTTACCGCGAGGAGCCGGTCACCTTCGTCGGCAATGCCGTCCCGGACCCCGCGGATATTCGGATGCACGAGTTCCAGCCGGGGGAGCGGATCGCTTTGCGGTTTAAGGTGTACGCCGCTTCGTCCGATCCTCACGCTTACGATCCGTTCGTGCGCCAGATGTACAAGCTTCATCGGAACGAACATGCGCTCAATCCGTGGATGGGGCTGGAGGAGGCGGCCGAGCTTACGGCTTACGGCCTGTACACCTGGCATTATCATCCGGAGCATCGCATTTTGTACGAAACGGCGGCGTTCGACCGGGAATTCAACAATAACGTCAACGGGCTGGGAGACCGTCCGCATATGCATGTCGGCTGGGTGAGCGGCGCTCCTTACGCCTACAGCCTGCTGACTTATGGAGCGAAGCAGGGGAACGATGCTTATCGGGACGCCGGAACGGCGGTACTCGACAAGATTGCGTCGGGACTTGCTCCCTGCGGGACGTTCTGGGCTTCGTGGATCGTGGACAAGGGCTGGACCGCCGGATGGAATCCCCGCCCGGATTGGCTGCAGGCCAGGACGATCGCGGAGGCGACGCTGTTCATGGTCCGGGCGCTCCGCTTCGAGCGAGAGCACGGAGTCTCGCACCCGGAATGGGAGCGGGCCGCGCGGTCCAATTTGCGTTTTGCGGCGAAGGGTCAGCGGGAGGACGGCAACTTCGGCTCGTATTACAACAGCGGCAGCGGCGCGGTCGAGGAATGGGACGGCGCCGGCGGGATTCTCTGGATCGCCGCGTTGCTGGAGGGCGCGCGGCTGTTCGGCGAACCTTCCTTCTCGCAGGCTGCCGTTCTTGCCGGCGGCTATTACGAGAAATTCGTGCGCAACGAATATATTTACGGCGCTCCGGAGGACGTTCATTTGACGCCGACCTCGGAAGACGCCTATAACGCGGTGGTCGCGTACGTCGGGCTGTACGAATTCGACCGGAAAGCCGAATGGCTGGAGCTGGCGTCCAGCGCGGCCGACTGGATGATGACGTTCCGCTGGACATATAATCTGGAATTTCCACGCCATTCGCTGCTGAAGCAGTACGACTTTCGCTCCCGCGGCGCGGATCAGGCGTCGACATCCAACCAGCATTTGCACAACTACGGCTTGTTCTGCGTTCCCGAGATGCTCCGCTTGTGGAAATATACGGGCGACGCTTATTATCTGGACCGCACGAGGGACCATATCGCCTGTTTCCTGCAGTTTATCGCCCGCGAGGACGGCGATTTCAACGCTTACAAAGGCATGGTGACGGAGCGGTTTTACAATACGAACTGCTTCCAGCCGAAAGGGATGATGCTGACGTTATCCCATGCCTGGTGCATCGGACTTATCCTGTACGCTTCGCAGGAGGCGCTGGCGTATGTCGACGATCTGGAGCTGCGGCGGGGCAACTAATCGGGAGGCGGTGATCACATGTACGTTGCCGGAATCGATATCGGCACGACCTCGGTCTGCTGCGTCATTGCGGACGCGCAGACCGGCGCGATCGCGAACGTGGCGGCGCGGACGAACGACGCTGAACGGCCGAGCGAGCAGGGCTGGGACCGGACGCAGGACCCGCGCCGGATCGTTGCGATCCTGGAGGAAATGATCGCCGGGCAGGCCGTTTATTGGAAGGATGTATCCGCGATCGGCATCTCCTGTCAGATGCACGGCATCCTGTACGTGGACGGCCGGGGCGATGCGGTAAGCCCGCTGTATACGTGGCAGGACCGGCGGGGCGACCTGGCGCTGGACCGCTCGGCGGAGCCGACAGAAAGCGGGCTCGGCCCAGCGGACAGCGCGATGAACAGCGCATCTCCGGCGAACGAGTCGTCTCGGACGGACTCTGCCAGCCGAACGTCTCCGACGGACCCGGCTAGTCGGACATCTCCGACAGACCGGGCTCACCGGACGCCCTCGACAGACCGTCCGGTGAGCTGGGCGTCCTATATGGAGGAGCGCTCCGGTCATCGGTTGGCATCAGGCTACGGACTGGTGACTCACTGCTACAATTTGCATCACAATCTTGTCCCGCCGGAAGCCGTCTATCTGTGCACCGTCGGGGACTACGTCGCGATGAAGCTGTGCGGCCGGAACGTCCCGCTGATGGACGCCTCCAACGCGGCCAGTCTGGGGCTGTACGACTCGAATACGCGAAGCTTCGATCTTGCGGCGCTCGAAGCGCTCGGCATAGATCCGCGAATGATTCCGCCGCAGGCCGGACAATCGGATGCGGCCGGGACGACGCCGTCGGGCGGGACGGTCGCCTGCGCGATCGGCGACAATCAGGCCAGCTTTCTCGGCAGCGTTCCGTCGTTGGAGGATACGATGCTCGTCAACGTCGGCACGGGGGCGCAAATCTCCGTCTATTCCAAGGGAACGGAAGCCGTCCCCGGCCTGGAGACGAGGCCCTTCCCGGGAGGGGGCAGCCTGCTCGTCGGAGCGTCGCTCGGCGGGGGCAAAACCTATGCGCTGCTCGAGGGACTGTTCCGGAGCATTCACGACTCGTTCGCAGCCGCGCCGCTTGGCGATGAGCGCTTGTACAAGAAGATGAACGCGCTGGCGGAGGAGGCGCTGCGGGATGCGGACGCTCCGCTGCAAGTGTCCGCGCAGTTTTTCGGGACACGGGAAGATCCCGGGCGAACGGGAACGATTGCGGGCGTCTCCGAGCGGAATTGGACGGCCGGGCATCTGGCGCTCGGGTTTCTGAACGGCATCGTCGACGAGCTGCTGGCATTCGCCGAGCGGTTCCCGGAGCCGCTGAGAAGCCGGGTTCGCACGGTCGCGGCTTCCGGCAACGGCATGCGCCAAAATCCCGTCATGAGGCAGCTGCTTCGGACGAAGCTGCGCTTGCCCCTGCATCTGTCTCCGGTCGAGGAGGAAGCGGCGCTCGGCGCGGCGATCCACGCCGCCGTAAGGAGCGGGATGTACCCGAACGTCGACGCGGCGGTCGCGGTTTTCGGAAGGAGCGAACTTAAGTGACGAAAAAACTGGCCATTATTCATACGACCCCCGTTACGATTCAGCCTTTGAAGGAGCTGGCGGCCGAGCTGCTGCCGGATTGCGAGGTCGTCAATCTCGCGGACGATTCGATCCTGCCGGAGCTGAACGCAAACGGTGGGCAGATCGACGCAATCGCCGATCGCTGGCGGCAGTACGCGCAGATCGCGGAGAAGCTGGGAGCGGACGCCATACTGAGCGCCTGCTCGTCCGTCGGCGAGCTGGCCGAGCGCGTGCAGCCCGACGTGGGGATCCCGATCGTCCGCATCGACCGGGCGATGGCGGAGCATGCCGTTCGGAGCGCTTCCGTCATCGGCGTGGCCGCGACGCTCGCGACGACGCTCGGTCCGACCGAGCGGCTGCTGCGGAGGGCGGCGGCCGAGGCCGGACGGGAAGTGCGGCTTGTGCCGGCGCTCGTATCCGAAGCGTATGCGAAGCTGGCGGCCGGAGACAGGGAAGGCCATGACGAGACGCTGGCCCGGGCACTGACCCGGCTGGCCGAGCAGACGGATATCGTCGTGCTGGCCCAGGCTTCGATGGCCCGGGTGCTGGATAGCTTTGAGGACGTCGAGAAAACGAAATTCGCAAGCAGCCCGCGGCTCGGCATGCAGATGACGGCGGCCGTGCTGTCCGATCGATAAGGAGACGATGAAATGACCAAACCTGCAGGCAGCAAATACATCATGACTTTAAAAAGAGCGCTGGAGACGGCCGAAGCGAATCGCTTCGCCATCGGATCGTTCTCGCCGCGTTACACGCCGATGATCCAAGCGGTGCTTCAGGCCGGACAACAGGCCTCGTCCCCGCTTATCGTGCAGATTTCGCACAAGGAGCTTGTCCGCTACGCATCACGCCGGACGAATTCGCGGAGGAGTTTTATCGTCAGATGACGGATTGCGCGATATCGATTCCGGCCGTGCTTCATCTGGATCACACAAAAGAGCTGGACACAATTAAGGAAGCGATCGCGGCCGGCTTTACCTCCGTCATGATCGACGCTTCGGAGAAGCCGTTTGCCGATAACGTTGCCATCAGCCGCGAAGCGGCGGAGTACGCCCACGCGCAGGGCGTCTCGGTCGAAGCCGAGCTCGGCATGATCGGCACGACCGACTTTGTCGAGACGGATTCGGACGAGGAGCTGTTCACCGATCCGCAGGAAGCGGCGGAGTTCGTGCGGCTGACGGGCGTGGACGCGCTGGCCGTCTCCTGCGGCACCGCCCACGGCGTGTACAACGTTCGCCGTCCGCGCATCGATTACGACCGGCTGTCGGCGATCCGCCTGTTAACGCCGGTTCATCTGGTGCTGCACGGCGGCTCCGGCGTACCCGCCGACATGATGCGCAAGGCGTTCGAGCTTCCCGAAGGCGGCGTCAGCAAGGTGAATATCGCCACCGATCTGGAGCTGTCCCTGCTCGCGGCCCTGGGCCGGGAGGAGCGGATGACGAACGAGGAATGCAAGGCGCTTGACGCGGACAGGCTGCGGACGGGCAGACAAGCGGTGACGAATACCGTCGTCGGGAAAATGAACGATTTTCTCCTCAGCAGCGGCCAAGCGCCCGTCTTTGCAATCGACTAACGAACAGGAGAGATGACCATGACGGAAATGAAGGATAAACGGCTGTATATGATCGGCAACGCGCATTTGGACCCCGTCTGGCTGTGGCAGTGGCAGGAGGGCTTTCAGGAAGCGAAGGCGACGTTCCGCTCCGCGCTGGACCGGATGAAGGAATCGGAGGATTTTATTTTTACGTCGAGCTCGGCGGCCATTTACGAATGGGTGGAAAACAACGATCCCGCCATGTTCGAGGAAATCAGGGAGCGGGTGAAGGAAGGACGCTGGCATATCGTCGGAGGCTGGTGGATTCAGCCCGATTGCAACATCCCGAGCGGCGAATCGTTCGTGCGCCAGGGGCTGTACGGCCAGCGTTATTTCAAGGAAAAGCTGGGCGTTACGGCCAAGGTCGGCTACAACGTGGACAGCTTCGGCCACAACTCCATGCTTCCGCAAATTTTGCAAAAAAGCGGCATGGATTATTACGTCATGATGCGGCCGATGCCCAACGAGAAGGCGCTGCCGGGCCGTCTGTTCTGGTGGCAGTCCGACGACGGCTCAAAGGTGCTGACGTTCCGCATTATGTACGAATATTTGTCTTGGGGCCAGGAGCTCGACAATCATGTCCGCAGATGCCTGGGCGAGTTCAAGGAGCCGCTCAACGATCTGATGCTGTTCTATGGCGTAGGCAATCACGGCGGCGGACCGACGAAGGAAAATATCGAGAGCATCCGCAGGCTGAACGGCGACCCCGACCTGCCGCAGCTGGTCTTCTCGACGCCCGATCGTTATTTCCGCGATGTGGAGAGCAAGGGGCTGGACATTCCGGTCGTGCACGACGATCTCCAGCATCATGCCAGCGGCTGCTACGCCGCCCATTCGGGCGTTAAGCAGTGGAACCGGCAGGCCGAGAACAAGCTGGCGGTCGCCGAGAAGTATTCCGCCCTCGCCTCGTGGATAACCGGACAGCCGTACCCGAAGGAATTCGACCGCGCGTGGAAAAGCGTGCTGTTTAACCAGTTCCACGACATTCTGGCCGGTACAAGCCTGGAGCCGGCGTATCAGGATGCGGCTTATCTGTACGGAGAAGCGATGGCGATCGCGGATCGCTCGCTCAATTACGCGGTCCAATCGCTCTCGTGGAACATCGGCATCGAGCAGGACGAACGCATGACGCCTATCGTCGTGTTTAATCCGCATGCGTGGGAAAGCCGGGTGAACGTGGAGCTGGAGATCGGCGGCATCAAGCCGAGCGCGGTGCTGCTCGACGATCAAGGCAGCGCCGTGCCGTTCCAGACGGTGAAATCTCAGGCCGCCGCGCGGGGGCGGTTCCGCCTCAGCTTCATGGCGGAGCTGCCGTCCATGGGCTATCGCGTCTACAAGCTGCTGAAGGAATCCGATTCCGCCAAAGCGGGGGGCGAGCCGATCAAGGCGGGCGACCATACGATGGAGAACGGCCGGTTCCGGCTCGAATTCGATCCGGCGAGCGGGGGCATCAAGAGCTTGTACGACAAGAAGGCCAAGCACGAGGTGTTCAAGGGCGAAGGGGCGCATCCCGTCGTGCTGGAGGATACGTCGGATACGTGGAGCCACGACGTGCTGCATTTCAACAAGAAGGTCGGCAGCTTCGCGGCGAAGCGGGTGCACCGGGTCGAGCACGGGCCGGTCAAGTCCGTCATTCGCGTCGAAAGCGAATACGGCCGCTCCAGACTGATCCAGGATTTCGCCATGTACCCGGACAAGGACCAGATCGACGTGCAGGTGACGGTCGATTGGCGCGAAGAGTTCAAGATGCTGAAGCTGGTCTTCCCGATGAACGTCGTGTTCAGCAAGCAGACGTACGAAATTCCGTACGGCACGATCGAGCGCGAGCATAACGGCGAAGAGGAGCCGGCGCAGAGCTGGGTGGATTTTACCGGATTGGACCCGGACAACAATACGATTCACGGCATGAGCCTGATCAACGACGCGAAATACAGCTACAGCATCCACAACAAGGAATTGGCCCTGACGGTGCTGCGCAGTCCGATCTATGCCCATCACGTTCCGTACGAGCCCGATCCGAGCGGCCACTATTCGTTTATCGACCAAGGCATTCAGCGGTTCCAGTATACGCTCCTGCCCCATGAAGGCACATGGGAGGACGCGGGCGTCACGCGGGTGGCGGCGGAGGTCAACTGCAAGCCGGTCGCGATCATCGAATCGTACCATGAAGGCAAGCTGCCGCAAACCGACTCGTACGTTCAAGTCGACAAGGCCAATATTATCGTCAGCGCGATCAAAAAAGCCGAGGACAACGACGACCTCATCGTCCGCTGCTACGAGACGTCGAAGCGGGCGACAACCGCCGAAATCCGCCTGCCGCGGTGGAATCGATCGGTGCGCGCGTCCTTCAAGCCTGCGGAAATCAAGACGTTCCGCATTCCGCGCAGCGCCGAGCTGCCGATCAAGGAAACCGATCTGCTGGAATGGGGCGAGCTGTAATGGCGAAGCTTGGCGCGGAACCCGGAGAGGCGTTATGGATGCAGCTGCGCGATACCGGCCGCTACATGCTGGATAACGGTCTTTCCTGGGGGAACGCGGGCAACATCAGCGCCCGCGTCGATGCGGACCGCTATCTCATTACGGCCAGCGGAACGGATATGGGCGAGCTGAGCGAACGGGATTTCGCCCTCTGCTCGATTGGAACCGGCGCGTCCGTGCAGCCGGACGGGCCGAAGCCGTCCAAGGAGACGCCGATGCATCAAGCGGTTTACGAGCTTCGCCCGGACATCAACGCGGTGCTGCACGCGTCGCCGTTCTACAGCACGATGGCGGCCTGCGGCGGCGATTCGATTCCGGCGGACCTGTTCGTTGAAGCGATGTACTATCTGGAAAAAGTGGAACGGGTGCCTTATTGCCATCCGGGCTCGCGCGAGCTCGGCGACGCGGTAAAGGCGAAAGCACGCGCGGCCAATGTGCTGCTGCTTGAAAACCACGGCGTTCTGGTCTGCGACGCCAATCTTCGGGAAGCGCGAATGGCGCTGCATACGCTGGAGATGGCCTGCCGGATGCTTTTCGCGGCCAAGAGCGCCGGAACGGCGCTTCGTCCGCTGACGCCGGCAACGGTGGACAGCTTCCTGAACGAGTCGGGCTACCGGCCGAGAAGGAAGTGGGGGCAATGATCGGCGTCGTTGCGGACGACATTACCGGCGCGGGCGACATCGGCATTATGTTCGCCAAGGGCGGATTGGAGATGCATGTCTACCCTTTGCGGCATGCCGAGGACCCGGCGCGCGCGGATGCGCGTCCCGACGCGCTGATTATCGACACCCATTCCCGGCTGGACCGTCCGGAGGAAGCTTATCGCAAGGCGTTTCGGGCCACGCGGCTTCTGGCGGAAGCCGGCTGCACCGCATTTTACAACAAAACCTGCTCGGTCTTCAGAGGCAACATCGGAGCCGAATTCGACGCGATGCTGGACGCGCTGGATCATGCCTTCGCGCTGGTCGTCCTCGGCTTCCCGAAGACGGGCCGCACGACGCTCGGCGGCATTCATTACGTGCGCGGCCAAAGGCTGGAGCAATCGGAATTCCGGCACGATCCCGTCCATCCGATGACGAGGTCGGATCTGGTCGGCATTCTGCAAGCGCAGACCCGGCGGCGAGTGGACCGCCTCGATATCGGCGTCGTCGACGAGGGCGGCGAACGGCTTCGCGAGGCGATCGCCGAGAAGAAGAAAACCTGCCATTACTTGATCGTCGACGTGCGCGACCAGGCTTCGCTGCGCACGATCGCGGAGGCGGCCAGGGACGAGCGCGTCGTGTGCGGAAGCTCGGCGCTTGCGGAGGAGCTGGCGCTGCTGGAGGGCTATGCGCGCGAAGGGGCCGGCTCCGATAAAGCCGGGGACGGCGCTGTCTCGCCGCCCTTGGCCGGCCGCCGCAACGTGCTGTGCGTTGCTGGCAGCCTGATGCCCCAGACGGCGGCGCAATCGGCGTATATCCGGCGGAAGGGCGTCCGCTCCGCAGAGCTGGACTCGCTTCTGCTGCTCGATCCGCAGCGGCGCGACGAGCATCTGCGGCGGGCGGCGGATTTGGCAGCGCGGGTGCTGGAGGCGGGAGAAGACGTGCTCGTCTACGCCTCCGACGACCCGGAGAAGGTCGCCGAGACGAAGCGGCGCGCCCGGGAGCAGGGGATCGGCAATACCGCAGTGTCGCGGCTCGTGTCGGACGCTTTGTCGCAGACGGTCAAGGCGATTTGCGAGCGTTCCGGGCAGTGCCGGATCGTGGTGGCCGGCGGAGAAACCTCCGCCGCGGTATGCGCCGAATTGGGCATAAAGGGCTTCCGCATTTGGAAGGAAATCGAGCCCGGCCTGCCTTCCTGCGAGTCGCTGGACCCGGAGCGCCGGTTATTCGTGCTGAAGTCGGGAAGCTTCGGAAGCGAGGATTTCCTGTGGAAGGCGATAGCGCATTTGAAAGAAGAAGGAGGCAATCGGGATGAACGAGGCGCTTGACCGATTGATTCGCAAGTATCCGGAGCTGGAAGGCTGCCGGGAGGATCTCGTACGGGCGTACGAGCTGCTTAAGGCGACATACGAGCGGAAAGGCAAGCTGCTGCTGGCCGGCAACGGAGGCAGCGCGGCGGACTGCGAGCATGTCGTGGGGGAGCTGATGAAAGGGTTTATGTCGAAGCGTCCGCTTCCCGCAGCCGAGAGGGAGAAAATGCACAGTCACGGGAAGGAACAGGGAGATTATCTGGCGGATCATCTGCAGGGCGCTCTGCCCGCCATCTCGCTGGTCAGCCACTCCGCGCTTATGACGGCGTTCATCAACGATGTCGCCGCCGATATGGTGTTCGCGCAGCAAGTATACGGCTACGGCAGACGGGAAGACACGCTTGCCGTCTTCAGCACGTCCGGCAATTCGGCGAACGTCGTTCATGCCGTGCAAGTCGCGAAGTCGCTGGGCATGACGACGATCGGCTTGACGGGCAGCGGGGGAGGCCGATTGAACTCGCTGTGCGACGTAACCGTCCGCGTGCCGTTCGATTCCACCCCAGACATTCAAGAGCGGCATCTCCCGATCTACCATACGCTGTGCATCATGCTGGAGGAGGCTTTCTTCGGATGACGACATGGCTGGGCGGCATAGATATCGGCGGGACGAAGTGCGCGGCCGTCCTCGGCAAGGATACCGGGGACGGCATCGATATTGCGGCGAAAAGCGTTTTTCCGACTCCCGGCAGTCCGCAGGCGGCGCTGACGGCGCTCGGGGATGCGCTGGAACGGCTGCTCCGCGAACAGCGGGCAGCGGACCTGCGGGCGATCGGCATCAGCTGCGGCGGTCCGCTGGACAGCGCGGCAGGGCTTGTGCTGTCGCCGCCGAACTTGCCGGGCTGGGACCGGATCGACGTCGTCGCGCCCTTCAAGGAACGGTTCGGCATACCGGTCGGGCTGCAGAACGACGCCAATGCGTGCGCGCTCGCCGAATGGAAGTGGGGCGCCGGACGGGGAACGCGGAATATGATTTTTCTGACGTTCGGAACGGGGATGGGAGCGGGCTTGATTTTGGACGGCCGTCTGTATACGGGAACCAACGATATGGCCGGGGAAGTCGGCCATATGCGCCTGGAGCCGGACGGGCCGGAGGGCTACGGCAAGCGCGGTTCCTTCGAAGGATTTTGCAGCGGGGGCGGCATCGCGCAGCTGGCGGGCTCGATGGCGCTGGACTGGCTGCGATCCGGACGTGCGACGCGGCTCTGCTCTGGCGAAGCCGAAGCGGCGGGGATTACGGCCAGAGAGGTCGGCGAAGCGGCGCGCGAAGGAGACGAGCTGGCGCTTGACGTGATGCGAACGGCGGGCCGCCAGCTTGGTCGGGGACTGGCGGTGCTGGTGGACATTCTGAATCCCGAGCGAATCGTGATCGGCAGCATATACGCGCGGCAGCGGGCGCTGCTTGAACCGGAGATGCTGGAGCAATTGAGGCGGGAAGCGCTGGCGCTGCCGCTTGGCGTCTGCCGGGTGGTGCCGTCCGGTCTGGGCGAGCAGGTTGGAGACGCCGCAAGCTTGTCCGTTGCCCGGCATGCTCTGGGATTGGACTAAGATGAACAAGAAAGGCGGGGCCACTATTGCTAACTTACGATGAGAGTTCCGCGGCGTTTGTCGGCAGCGGCGGCGAGCCGGTGCTGAGCGGCTTCGGCGTGTCGGTGCGGCTGGACGAAGGCGAGCAGGAGCTGCGGCTTGCGGCCGTGGAGCAGCTCCAGGGAACCGACGAACGGGGGCCTTATACGGACTTCGTTCGTGTCTATCAGGGCAAGGAGGAGGAACCGGAGGTCGTCGTCCGCTGGACGCTGCGCGCTTACGATCGGTTTGTATTTGCCTTTATCGCAGGCAAGCTGATCGGCGACAGCGATTACGGCAACCATCGGGCTTTCGCCCCCGATAACGCGATTACCTTAAAGCTGGCCAAGCCGGAAGACCTTGAAGGCGTAATGGCCAATTACCAGCACAAAGACTGGTGGACGCGTCCGCATTTCGACGCGGACTTGACGACGCTGCCGACCCGGACCGTCTCTTTGTTATGGCGCGCAGGCGGGAAATACGGCCACCTGCTCCCGGTCAGCGGACCGCACTATCGGGCGGATCTCGAGGGCGGGCCGAACGAAGCCGAAGCGCTGCTCGTGCGCGTCTCCTCCCATAAGGGCGGAATGACGCAGTGCGATACACTCGCCTTCGTTCTCGTCGTCGGGGAAGATCCTTACGAGCTGGCCGAGAACAACGTGCGGCAGGCGCTCCGGATGCTGGGCGACCCCGCGCTGCCGCGCGCTCGGAAAACCTACCCCGAGCGGCTCGACTATTTGGGCTGGTGCAGCTGGGATGCCTTCTACCATCAGGTGGACGAAGCGGGGCTGCTCGCCAAGGCGGAAGAGCTTCAGCAGAGCGGCCTGCCGGTGAAATGGATCATGATCGACGACGGCTGGTCGGATATCGCGGAGCGCAAGCTGCAGGCTTTCGACGCCGATCCCGCCAAATTCCCGGAGGGGCTTGCGCGCACGATACGGGAATTGAAGGAACGTCACGGCGTGAGCTGGGTGGGCGTATGGCATACGATCGCCGCCTACTGGAACGGCATTCATCCGGCAAGCGAGCTGGCGAGCCGGTACGCCGAATATTTGTTCCGGACGGACCGGGGCAACGTTATCCCTTATCCGGACGCGGCCAGAGGCTTCGGCTTCTGGAACGCCTGGCACGGGTACTTGAAGCGTCAGGGCGTCGATTTCGTCAAGGTGGACAGCCAGAGCGCGGTCAATAACTTCCTCCGGCATCATCGTTCCGTCGGCGCGTCCGCCTCCGCTGCGCACACGGCGCTGGAGGCGTCCGTGTCGCTCCATTTTGACAAAACGATCATTAACTGCATGGGGATGGCGGCGGAAAATATATGGCATCGTCCGGTATCCGCCGTTTCGCGCAACAGCGACGACTTCGTGCCGCAGGAACGGAACGGGTTCAAGGAGCATGCGCTGCAGAACGCGTACAATTCCTATTTCCACGGGCCGTTCTATTGGGGAGATTGGGATATGTTCTGGACGATGAATCACGACGATATCCAGAATGCCGTACTGCGGGCCGTAAGCGGCGGTCCGATCTATTTCAGCGACGCGCCGGGCAGGACCGATCCCGCGAAGCTGTGGCCGCTGATTTATCGCGATGGGCGGATCGTCCGCTGCGACCGGACGGCGAACCCGACGCCAGATTGTCTGACCGTGTCTCCGCAGGAGGCGGGCGTACCGCTTAAGCTGTGGAATACGTCCGGACAGTCGGGAGTCGTGGCCGCGTTCCACGTCGGCGACGACGGGAAGGCGGTACGGGGCGCGGTGTCGGCCGCCGATGTGCCGGGAATGCGGATTCCGGGCGATGGACGGGTCGTGCTGTACGATTATTTCGCGAAGGAAGCCCATTCGTTAGAGGCGGGAACAAATCTTTCTTTTGAGCTTCAGCCGGAGGCATGCAAGCTGTTTACGCTTGTTCCCGCCGCCGGACATGGCGGAGTGACGCCGATCGGGCTGACGAACAAATATATTTCCGCCCATGCGGTGCGGGAACATCGCGTGACGGAGGAGGGAACGACCGTCGTGAGGCTGAGAGAGGGCGGAAGCTTCGCGTTCGCTGCGGACCGCAAGCCGGCGTCCGTTACGGTCAGCGGCCGGGATGCGGCATGGTCGGCGCAAGCGGGAGGTTTCTACGAGGTAGAATGCGGCGGCGTCGAGGGAGAGGTCGTCGTTGAAATCGGATTTGAATAATCGCACAGCTTGCGGAAAGGCGGGATAACATGAACAACAGAATGCCTGCCGCCCAATTGCCCGTATTGTTCGACGCGGACGTCGTCGTGGTCGGCGGCTCTTTCGCCGGCTTGGCCTGCGCGGCGGAGCTGGCGAAGCGGGGCGACAGAGTGGCGGTGATCGAGCCCAGGACGTATTTGGGCCGGGAGGCGACGGCAACGCTGCGTCCGTGGCTGGAGCTTCCGGAAGGAGCCGATCCGGCCCGGCTGCCGCTTCCCGTCAGACGCGCGCTCCAAGCTGAACCGTCCGCAACGTCCGCGTCTGCGGAGCGGCGATATGCGCCGCTGCACCCGGATCGGTTAAAGCGCAGTTTGGAGGACTTGCTGGAGGAGCACGGAGTCGAGCTGCTGTACGCCTCGCTTCCGGTCGCGGTGCTTCAAACCGCGGGTCAAGCGGCGGGGCTGATCGTCGCCAACAAGTCCGGCAGACAGGCGATCCGCTGCCGCCGCATCGTCGATGCCACGGAAACGGCGCTGCTGGCCATTTTATGCGGCGAAGAGATGTCCGGAGAGGCCTCCGCAACGGGGTCTTCCGTTTATCGCAGAACTTTGGAATTTACGGGCGTCGATGTCGATGCGGACGAATTTGTGGAGGCGCCGGAGGCGGGGCGGGTAAGATTGCGCGGGGGTTACCTGGGAGAAGGGCACATTTTGGCGGAGTTCGGCCTGGTGTTGAACGACGGCAACCATGCCGACGCCGACAGGGAACGCGAAATCGCGGCGCGCCACATCGGCATGCGGCTCGCGGCGTACTTGATCAACCATGTCCCCGCGTTCCGCCAGGCAACGTTTACCGCAGCTTCGCATGAACTGCTCGGGCCGTTTTCTTTGGAATTCGAAAGCGGGGACGATGACCGGTTGGCGGCGGAGGGGGAAATCTCTTCGGTCGGACGGGCGCTTGATCTAAACGATATATCCGTCCCGGTGGCCGGCGTTTATTGTTTGGGAAAACGGCTGCTCCGCTTCGGGGATACGGCGCTGCTCGATCCCGTGCAAGCCTCCGTCCTCGGCGAGAAGCTGGCCTATGAATTAGCCGGATCTTCCGCCCGCTCTATGGGCGAAGACTCCCTCAGCGAATCTGCGCTGCAGGAGGCAAGCGGGAGCTCCTCGGACGGGTCAGCGTTTGTGCAGGCAGTCGAAGGGGTTCGGGATGAGTCTGCGTACTTGCGCGGAGTCGAAGGGGTTCGAGATGAGTCTGCGTACTTGCGTGGAGTCGAAGGGTCTCGGGATGAGTCTGCGTACTTGCGTGGAGTCGAAGGGTCTCGGGATGAGTCCACGAACGAAACCTCCCGGGCCGCAATTGTCGTCCCGTCCTTGATCGGAACGGACGGTTCGATGGAGACCGTCGAAATCGATGAGCAGGTCGTGTCCATGAGGAAACGGGCCGATGTGCTTGTGGTCGGCGGCGGTTCCAGCGGAGCCAGCGCTTCCATTACGGCGGCGCGGGAGGGGATGCGAACGATCGTGCTCGACTTGAATCCGGGGCTTGGCGGCACCGGCACCTTCGGGGGCGTCGACAGCTATTGGTTCGGCAAGCGGGGCGGTTACGCGGCGAAAATAACGGAGGACGTGACGGCCGTACAGCGGGAAATCCGTTATAAGGGCCATAAATGGAACATCGAAGCGAAGATGTACGCGCTGCTCAAAGCGGCGGTCGAGGCGGGCGTCGAGCCTCTGTTTAACGCGATCACATTCGGCGTCGTCCAGAACGGCAGCCGCGTCGGCGGCGCGGTTGCGGCTACGCGCTGGGGGCCTTGCGTCGTCGAGGCCCGGGTGGCGATCGATGCGACCGGAGACGGCGATCTCGCGGCCATGGCCGGGGCGGAATTCGTATACGGCTCGGAGAAGGATCATACGGTCATGTGGTACTCGCTCGCCCAATTTCGTACGCCGGGCAAGCTGCAAAACAATTTTACGAGCATGGTCGACGTATCGAATGTACTGGACTATACTCGCGCGATTGTCGCCGGCAGACGCCGGGGCGAGGAATGCCACGATCACGGAATCTATATCGCCACAAGGGAAAGTCGTCATATTATCGGCGACGCGGTCATGAAGCTGACCGATCAGCTGCTGCATCGGCGCTGGCCGGACGTCGTCAATATCCACTTCAGCAACCACGACGTGAAAGGGGTAAGCGGCGCGGAATGGGTCAATGTCGGTCTGATCCCGCCAAATCTGGAAATCGAAATTCCTTACCGCATGCTGCTCCCGAAAGGGCTTGAAGGGATACTCGTCGTCGGCAAAGCGGTATCGGCCACGCATGACGCGCTTCCCGCCATTCGCATGCAGTCGGACCTGGAAAATCTCGGGGCGGCAGCCGCCCTGGCGGCGGCGCTGGCCGTTCGAGAGGACACGACGCCGCGAAGCGTGAGCGTGCGATCGCTGCAGCAAAGGCTGGCGCGGGAAGGGTTAATCCCCGAGGCGGCGCTAACGAGGGAATTGACGACGCATCCCTACAGCGACGAAGAGCTGCGGAAGCTGGTGGAATCGATCGAGACGGAGCAGCCGCTCTACGAATACTCGAATATGCGGATGAACGAGGTTTACCGCTCGGCTATGCCTTTTGTCGAGATTTGCTCCATCGGTCCCCGAATCGTCCCGTTTGTCGAGCAGGCTTTGGAGCGGGCGGACGGGGTCCGGAAAACCAGGCTGGCGCAAGCTCTGGCCATGCTGGGATCCCCATCGGGCGTGCCCGCGTTGGTCGAAGCCATCCTGGCGGATCTGGGCGGCGAGGAGCTTCCGGTGCGGACGGCCGATATTATGTACGTTCAGCTTCCGCCGGATCACGGCGCGATGCCCGACACCGCCAATCTGCTGTACTCGCTTGCGCAAACGGCCGATCCGCGCGCCATCCCCGTATGGCAGAGGGTGGCGGACTTGCTTCATCCGGACGAAGAGGATTTTCGAGATACGTGGAAAGGCATCTTCTATTACGTCGACGCGGTATGCCGCGGAGCGGAGAGGCTCGGGGACAGACGGGCGATTCCGCCGCTTGAACGGATGCACGCCGTTCCTCTGTTCCGCAGCCAGCACTGCGCGGCCGGAGCGCAGGCGGATTATTTTCCGGAAAGAAGGGCCATGCTGGAACTGGCGATCGGACGGGCGCTTGCGCGCTGCGGCGGCAGGGAAGGCTATGAGATTCTCATTCGTTATTTGGATGACGCGAGGTCCCTGCTGAGCAGAAACGCTTTGCTCGAGCTGCAAAGATTAAGCGGCAGAACCGACGGCAAGGACGCGCGGCGCTGGCGCGAATGGCTGGAGCAAGCCAAGCCTTACGAGACGACGCATCCGCTTCGGATGCGGCTGGACGTCGAGCGAAGCAGCGAATCGCTGCTGCGGCAATTCGGTTAAAGGGGAACGGACGGTGATTGTTGGACTGGATATCGGAACGACCAACTTGAAGGCGGGGCTTTTCGACGAGACGGGCAATCTGGTAAGGTCGGTGCATCGGCCAAATGAGAGTCGTCTCCATCCGGACGGAATCGTCTATTACGATCCCGATCGGCTGTGGGCGAATGTCTCCGCGATGATTGCCCAGCTTGCCGAGGATAACGAGAGTGGCGCGATTCGCTCCATCGGCATCACGAGCATGGCGGAAAGCGGACTGTTGGTCGACAGGGCGACAGGGCAGGTGAAATCCGCGATCCTTCCGTGGTTCGAGCGCTGCTCGATTCGGCAGGCTCGGCTCGTCGAGGACGAGATAGACGTATTCGAGCATTTCCGGCAAACCGGACTCCGGCCGTCGTTTAAGCACGGTCTCTCGAAGCTGTTATGGCTGAAAGAGAGACACCCGGATGCCCTGCGTTCCTCCGTATGGCTCTCGGTGTCCTCGTACATCGCTTTTCGGCTGACGGGGAAGATGGCGGAGGAATATACGCTGGCAGCCAGAACGTACGCTTTTCGCATCATGGACAAACAGTGGGACGCCGCGCTGCTTCGGCATTTCGACATGGAGGAAAGCCTGTTCCCTCCGGCAATTCCTTCGGGGGAGCCGACCGGCAGAGTGACGGGAAGCGTGGCGCGCGCGTTGGGCTTGAATGCCGGGACGACCGTGTTTCAGGCGGGGCACGACCATGTGTGCGCTTCGCTGGCGGTCGGCGCGGTGCATGCCGGGGACGTGTACAATTCGATGGGGACGGCGGAGACGATGGTCGGCGTTTTTCCGGTCAGGACGCTTACGGAAGCCGATTATGCCTGCGGTCTTTCTTTTGGGCTGCATCCGGTCTCCAACCGGCTCTACTGGATGGGGGGCCACTCCTATTCGGGCGGTTCCGTGGAATGGCTGCGAGAGCTGATCGGCGTAGAGCAAGTCGGCTATGAAGAGGTTTTGGGATGGCTTGACGGCGTGCCGGCGGGGCCGAGCGGCATCGTTTTCCTGCCTTATTTGGCGGGGAGCGGGGCTCCTCTGCCCGATTCTCAGGCGAAGGCGGCGTTTATCAGCTTGACGGCCCGCCACGGCAAAGGAGACTTGCTACGCGCGGTGCTGGAGGGGAACGCCTATCAGATGGAAGCGATCCGCCGCTGCGCGGAATCGGTATCCGGCGGCCGGATCCGGCTGATGCGCGTCGTCGGCGGGGGCACGCGCAATCGGCACTGGCTCCAGCTCAAGGCGGACGTGTCCGGCATCGCGCTCGAGGTGCCGGACATTCCGGAGGCCGCGCTGGCGGGGGCCGCGATCACCGCGGGAGTCGGTTGCGGCCTATACGCTTCCTATGAAGAAGCGGCGGCCGGAGGGACGGGATACGGGAAGCTCGTATATACACCGGATGCGAAGCGCCACAAGCTTTATTCCTCGCTGTACGAAGGGCAATATCTGAAATATCGGGACATGCTGAGATCGTGACCGGTCGCTTTTTGAGGAGCGGGAATGATTTTTTGTGGAGACGCTGAAAATATTTGCGATGAATCGCGGCGTGACGAGAGCAGAGGCGCATCCGGCGGATGGGTCGATCTATTGGCAACGGTTTGACAACCGGGACCGATCGGCGTAGTATAAGTATACGCTTAATTTCCGTCCTTTTGCGGCGGAAAGCGGGGGAACCGATCTTTCAGGGGCGAATCGTTCGCGAGAACGTAGGGTGCCATCTACCCGAGTCCGTCAGCTAACCTCGTCGGCAGAGATGGGTCTGAGAATTCGATATTATTTTTCACTTCGGACCCTTATTCAGGGTCTTTTTGCGTTCTCGTAAAGACCCGAACGGAGGTGTTAACGATGCAGCAAGCGGAATTCGTCAGAACGACGTACGAAAGCCTGATGGAGCAGACGAAGCGGCTCGTGCAGCGCAAAGCGGAGCCGGAGGCGTACGTTCCGTCCGAAGAGCGGTATGCCGTCCTTCACTTGACCGTCGAGGCTGACGGCAGGGAGGAGCATCGCGAACGAGATCTGAACCGGGCGCAGATTGGCATCATGCGATTCGTGACCGTGATCGCGCAGATCGTCTCGGGCTGGGGAGGCAAGCTGATCGAAGCGAGCCATCAGTCGTACACGGCCATCTTCCCGACGGAAGAAGAGGACGCGGTTGGCCGGAGCTGTCTGTGCGGCATGCAGATCGTCCAGGCGATCGACAATGTCATCAATCCTTCGCTCGCGGAGGAAGGCATTCCGTTTCGTTTTCGCGGCGGGGTCGGCATCAGCATGGGGCAGGTGTACGGCTTCCATACGGGTCTGTCGCTTCCGGCAAACAGCCTGTATTACGGCGAAGCGATAACGAGCGCGGTCGAATACGCCAACATGACGGACGGAGAGGTCATCGTCGACAAAGTCGTCAAAGAGCACTTCGAGCGCTCCGGGTCGGAATACAAAGTTCAATTCGTGCCGTATCGCTATCATGAATGGGTCGGCTATCGCTTTCATATCGGCTGACCGATCGATCAGCCCAGGGACCATCGCCTTCGTCATCGAAAGATGACGGCGGGGATGGTCTTTTTCTTTTAATCGGAGAAGCCTCGAGATTCTCCATTATATTGGAAAGCCAATACTCGAAGAAACCTGCTATCGTCTCGCTAACCCCCCTCCGTTTGACCTCCGATGTTCTAAGAAACCTGCTATCGTCCCGCTAACCCCCCTCCATTTGGTGCCCGATGTTCTATGAAACCTGCTATCGCCCCGCTAAAACCCCTCCGTTTGGCCTCCGATGTTCTAAAAAGCCTGCTATCGCCCCGTAAAAACCTCTCATTTGGCGCCCGATGTTCTAAGAAACCTGCTATCGCCCCGCAAAATCCTTCCGTTTGGCACCCGATGTTCTAAGAAACCTGCTATCGTCCCGTAAAAACCTCTCATTTGGCGCCCGATGTTCTAAGAAACCTGCTAACGCCCCGCTAACCCCCCTCCATTTGGCCTCCGATGTTCTAAGAAACCTGCTATCGTCTCGCAAAAACCTCTCATTTGGCCTCCGATGTTCTAAGAAACCTGCTATCGTCCCGCAAAAACCTCTCATTTGGCACCCGATGTTCTAAGAAACCTGCTATCGCCTCGCTAAAACCCCTCCGTTTGGCCTCCGATGTTCTATGAAACCTGCTATCGTCCGAGATAGTGCACCGTCGGCGATCCATCACATGTCAGCGATCTTTCACATGTCGGCGCTTTTTCGTATTGCCTAACCGGATAAATTGGGTTATTATGCCTATTGATTTGTTCGGTCGGTCTTCAATTCGCGTCCAGGTTTACCGATTAGAAATATACGGAAAGCGAAGGACTTATCGCCATCCGGCGAGCCCTGTCGCGATCCGTTCCGCATTCATGATTTCCAGACGAAGGCAGGTAGATGCATGCAGCATATCCACGGTTCCCATGACGCCGCTCTCGTCGTATTTTCCTACGTCGTAGCGGTCGTCGCTTCTTATATGGTATTGGACTTTGCGGGGCGCGTCAGCGAATCGTCCGGTCTTAACCGCTCCTTATGGCTCGTGTTCGGCGCGGCCGAGATGGGTCTGGGCATTTGGTCGATGCATTTTGTCGGGATGCTGGCGTTCAAGCCGGATGTTCCCGTCGCATACGATCTGACGTTGGTTCTCTTCTCCGTTCTGGCCGCCATGATCGGCTCGTACATCGCTCTGTCGATCGTCGGACGGAGACAGCCGACGACGGGCAACCTGCTCGGGGGAGGGCTGCTGCTGGCATCCGGCATCGTGACGATGCACTATATCGGCATGGCCGCCATGCTGGTCGATATTATTTACGATCCGCTTCTGGTCGTTTTGTCCGTCATCATTGCGGTCGTTGCGTCGGTAGCGGCGCTGTGGCTCGCTTTTTATTTTCGCAAGGAGAGCGGAAGAGGCGAGGTATGGAAAAAGCTCGGCAGCGCGCTTGTGATGGGCGGCGCGATCGCCGGCATGCACTATACGGGGATGCACGCCGCGAGCTACCATGCCGGACGCCGTTCGGAGCTCGCTGCCGGCATGCTGCTCGACCAGAAATGGCTCGCTTATTTGATCTCCGCGGGAACCCTGCTTACGCTCGGCTTGTCGCTGCTTGGCATCTTCGTCTCAAAGCGCTTCTCCCGCAAGGATTCCGAGATCGAGCTGCAGTCTCGCGAAATTTATTTGAAAAATCAGGAGCTTCAGCGTCTGAACGACCATCTGGAGGAGCTTGTCCGGGAGCGTACAGTCGAGCTTGAGCAAGCGCGCGACGAAGCCGTCCAGGCCAATCGGATCAAAAGCCAGTTTATGGCCAACATGAGCCACGAGCTCAGAACGCCCCTGAACGCGATTATCGGCTACAGCGAAATGCTGGCCGAGGAAGCGGAGGAGCTCGGGGAGCCGACCTTTAAGGCCGACCTGGAGAAGATCGGCAAGTCGGGCAAGCATCTGCTGGCGCTCATCAACGATATTCTCGACATTTCCAAGATCGAGGCGGGGAAAATGGACGTCTACCTGGAGTTGTGCGAGCTCGGGAGCGTTTTTCAAGACGTGCTGTCCACAGTGAAGCCGCTGGCCGAAAGCAACGGCAACCGGATCGAAGCGCAATGGGAAGACGGCGTCATGACGACGGACGTTACGAAGCTGCGGCAAATTTTGCTCAACTTGCTCAGCAACGCGGCCAAGTTTACCCAGGACGGAACGATTCGGATCGAAGGACGCCGGAGGGAGAAAAAAGCGCAGTCCGGGTATTCGATCAGCGTGACGGATTCGGGAATCGGCATGACGGAGGAGCAGCTCGACAAGCTGTTTCAGCCGTTCACGCAGGCGGACTCCTCCACGACGCGAAAATACGGGGGAACGGGGCTTGGGCTGACGATTTCCCAACGTTTCTGCGAGCTGCTTGGCGGCGACATCGAGGTAAAGAGCAGGCCGGGAGAGGGAAGTGTCTTCACGTTCTGGCTTCCGCTGGAGCCGGACGGCCGGGAGGCTCGACCGGCGCCGGGTCACGATGCGGCACAGACCGCGGCGGCCGGTACCGGAGCCGAGGAGCAGGTCAGCATTCTGCTTATCGACGACGAACCGGTGAACCTGCAGCTGATGCGCAAATTTCTGGCCGAGGAAGGCTGGACGCTGGCATTCGCCGAGAGCGGGGCGGAAGGGCTGCTGCTGTCGAGGAAGCTGAAGCCCAAGCTGATCTGCCTGGATATTCTGATGCCGAGCATGGACGGCTGGACCGTGCTGTCCGAGTTGAAGAAGGACCCGGAACTGCGCGACATCCCGGTCGTCATCCTCTCGATGACCGACGACAAGCCGCTAGGCTACTCGCTGGGGGCGTCCGAATTTCTGACCAAGCCGCTGGAACGGGAGCGGCTCGTCTCGGTGCTCGATAAATATTTGCCGGATTCGGCGTCCAGAACCGTGCTCGTCGTCGAGGACGACGCCACGACAAGCGAGATGATGGTCAAGCTGCTCGGCAAGGAAGGCTATTCCGTCGCGACGGCGGGCAACGGCAGACTCGCTCTGGAGAAGCTGGCGGCGGAGACGCCGGGCCTTATTTTGCTCGACTTGATGATGCCCGAGATGGACGGCTACCGGTTTCTGGCGGAACTGCGAAAGCGGGAGCGCTGGAGCGCCATCCCGGTCGTCGTCGTAACGGCCAAAACGATGGCGGCGGAAGACAGCCTGCGGCTTCAAGGCTATGTAAAAGGAGTGCTGCAAAAAGGCTCGTTCGAGCCTCGGCAGCTGCTTGCGGAGGTTCGCCGATATATGGACGGAAGACGGGAGGTGATCTGATGCATACGATTCTTCTTGTCGAAGACAACGAAATGAATCGCGACATGTTATCGAGGAGGCTCGTTCGCAAAGGTTACCGCGTCTTGACCGCCGAAGACGGACTCGCCGGGGTGGAGCTTGCGGCGACAGAGCTTCCGGACCTCGTGCTTATGGATTTGAGCTTGCCCGTCCTGGACGGATGGGAAGCGACGAAGAGGCTGAAGGCCGACCCGAAGACGCGGTCCGTTCCGGTGATCGCGCTAACGGCCCATGCGATGGCGGGAGACGAGCGCAAAGCTTTCGAAGCCGGATGCGACGACTTCGATACGAAGCCGGTCGACCTCCCGCGGCTGCTCGGCAAAATCGAAGCGGCTCTTGTCAAGTCAGAATAGAATGGAGCGCGTGCGCCAATGGATGATAGCTTATACGCAAAAATATTGATAGTCGACGATCAGGAGTACAACGTAAGCTTGTTGGAGCGCATTCTGACCCGAGCGGGCTTCCGCCGCATACTCAGCACGCTTGATCCGCGAGCGGTTCAGCGTATGATCGCCGAGGAGGAGCCCGATATCGTCCTGCTCGATCTTCATATGCCCGGCCTGGACGGTCTGGAGGTGCTGAAGCAGATTCGGGAGCAGACCGGGGGAGGGCAATACTTGCCCGTGCTGATGCTGACGGCGGATACGACGCCGGAGGTGAAGCAGCAGGGGCTGCAGGCGGGAGTCAACGATTTTCTGACCAAGCCCTACGATCGGACGGAGGTCGTGCTGCGCATCCGCAATCTGCTGAAGACAAGAGAGCTGCACCAGCAGCTGCATCAGCATAATCGGACGCTGGAGGAGAAGGTGCGGGAGCGGACGACGGAGCTGAGCCAGGCCAAGCTGGAGATGCTGCTGCTGCTCGGACGCGCCGCGGAGTACCGCGACGATATGACGGGGCAGCATACGCAGCGAGTCGGCGAATTGTCGGCGATGATCGCCGAACGGCTGGGCATGTCCGAGTACGACGTCGACATGATCCGCAAAGCGGCGCCGCTGCACGATATCGGGAAAATCGGCATTCCGGACAACATATTGCTCAAGCCGGGCCGCTTCGAGCCGCACGAGTTCGAAAAGATGAAGACCCACACTACGATCGGCGCGGATATTCTCGGGGGCAGTTATTTTAACATTTTGCGGCTGGCCGGCGTCATTGCCCTGTCCCATCACGAGAAATGGGACGGAACGGGGTATCCCCAAGGGCTTGCCGGAGAAGAGATTCCCATCGAAGCGAGAATCGTCGCCCTGGCCGACTTCTACGACGCGCTCACGCACGAGCGGCCGTACAAGCGGGCGTGGACGCCGGAGGAGACACTGCAGGAAATCGCCCGCCAGCGCGGCGTTCACTTCGACCCGCAGGTCGTCGACGCGTTCATGGCGTTGTTCCGTGAGCATGAGTTCTACCGCAATATTGAATTGTCATCTTAGCGCGGAGCGGCCGATTAGGCCGCTTTTTTTCATGAGGTGTAAGGAATCGGGTTCCCGGTCGTCTAATTTATAAGCAAAGCGCGCAGGCCGCAGGGGAAAGGAGGAGCCATGGACGATAAAACGAGGATCGAGCAATGGTTTATCGCCTACGGATCGGACGTTCATCATTTTCTTGCGTATTACACGGGGAGAAGTCGGGCGGAGGATCTGGTTCAGGACGTTTTCGTCAGGGCGCTTAAGGGGAACCGGAAGTTTCAGGGACGGTCCAGTCCGAAAACGTGGCTGATCTCGATCGCTCGCAGAGTCGCGATCGACGACTGCAGAAAACGACGAAGAAGCGGACTTCTGCCGCTGCGGCTGCTTGGCGAACGGAAGGCACCGGAGTCGACGCCCGAGGAGCTGGCGATTCACCGCCAGGACGTCGCGGACGCGTACCGCACGGTCATGAAGCTGAAACGAACTTACAGGGACGTGCTGTTTCTGCGCGTCATGCAGCAATTGTCCGCGGCCGAGACGGCCGAGGTGCTCGGTTGGACGACGGCTCGGGTCGACGTAACGCTGCATCGCGCCATTCGAAAAGCAAGAAGCATCCATGGAGAACAGGAAGGAGGCGATTGGAATGCGGAAGGGATCGAACGTCGATAGCCGCATCGAGCTGCTGAAGGAGCTGCCGCGCAGGCCGCTGGAACCGGCGGCGGAGCACGCGATTTTGCTGGCGCTCCGACAGGAGGGCGGACGGGAGGCTGCCAGGCGGAGATTGCGGATAGGACGACTTGCGCTGCTTGCCGTTCCCGCCGTCGTACTGGTCGTTGTTGCGATGTTCTTCGGGATTTTCGATCGCGGGGGAGAAGGGCTGTTCGGTTCGCGTCCGTCCGCCGTGAATACCGCAGAGCTCAGTCCGCTGTTCGATCTGCTGGACAAGGACGGGAGAGTCGTCTATCCGGACCGGCTAAGAGGAAAAGAGGGGAAAATAGCGTATTCCGAATATCCCGGAGGTTTCGTCGCAAATTCGGGAATGACGGTATCCAAGGTTTTTTGGTACGTCTGGGGCGATCCCGAGCAAGTAGACGGCGCCGAGTTGGTCGCCACCGGCGTAAATCTATCTACCGGCAAACGGTTTCTGGTCAACGAAACGAAGCTGAGCGGCCCGATCTACGGCGCCGATGCCCACGTTGTCACGCAGTTCAATCCGTTTCCGAGCAAAGGAACGTGGCGCATCGACGTCGAGTTGGACGGGGAGCCGTACGGTTCGATCGTCGTACGCGTAAAGGACGAGTACATTCATACGAAATCTTCCATCTTCCTCGCATCCAAGGAAGATGCGGCGACGGGCGTGACGGAGACGACTCTGATCGTCGATGGGCACGGTCTGCCGGAGACGCTTGACGTGATCGTCCAGCCGACGGACGTTTCCGGAGAGGCGCGGAAGCTGACTTTTGTCAGAGAACAGGAATTCGTGCAGGCGATGAAGCCCGTTACGCATTATTCGGGCAAGCTTGAATTCGACGCGCCGGGCAAATGGCGGATCGAGGTGCTCGGCGAGAAAACGGAAGTAAAGGTGCGCCCGTAGCGGCTGCCTCCGCGCGTTTTAACGCCAAATCATCGCTCCCCGCTGCAGTTTACGGTTGACAATCGGTCTTGTTCGGCTCTAAAATGTGAGTAAATACTCACTTTTATTTTAGGCTGGAGGCTGCGAATATGGGGATTGCCGTTCAGGTCGATCGGGTCGACAAGAGCTACGGGAAAAAAGCGGTGCTGCAAAACGTCTCGCTGCAGATGCGGCAGGGCCAGATTTACGGCTTGATCGGCCCCTCGGGCGCGGGCAAAACGACGCTGGTCAAAATGCTGGTCGGGATGGAGCGCGCCGATACGGGCGATGTGATTGTGTTGGACACGGCGATGCCGAATTTGAAGCTGCTGCAGGATATCGGCTACATGGCGCAATCCGACGCGCTCTATACGGAGCTGACGGGGGAAGAGAATTTGAAATTTTTCGCCTCCCTGTTCAAGCTGGGCAAGGAGGAGAGGCGCGAGCGCATCCAATATGCGGCCGGACTGGTCAATCTGGCCGGGGAGCTGGGCAAGCGGGTGTCGGCCTATTCCGGCGGGATGAAAAGAAGACTGTCGCTCGCCGTCGCCCTCATTCAGAATCCGCGTCTGCTTATTCTGGACGAACCGACGGTCGGCATCGATCCCCAGCTCAGGGTGTCGATCTGGAACGAGCTGCTGCGGTTGAAGGAGGAAGAGGGCAAGACAATCGTCGTTACGACGCACGTGATGGACGAAGCGGCCAGATGCGATTATTTGGCGATGGTTCGCGACGGGCGCATTCTGACCTCGGGAACGCCTCGGGAGCTGACGGCCCAGTATGGGGTCGACAATCTGGAGGACGTATTTCTGGCGGCAGGGGGGGCGGCCCAATGAGAACAAGAGCGCTGATCGCCAGAATTTGCCGTCAGATGATCAGGGACAAAAGGACGCTTGCGCTGCTGCTGGCCGCGCCGCTGCTTGTATTAACGCTGATGTATTATATACTGAACGGAGGAGAGGCGAACGCTCCCCGGCTGGGCGTCGTTCAGGCGGACGCCGCGCTTGCGGGCGCGCTGGAGCAAGCCGGATTCGACGTGGTTCAGGTGTCCGACGCCTCCGTCGCAACGATCGAGGAGCGGAATCTCGACGCCGTCCTGACGATTGAAGACGGACGTCCTTCGCTGACGCTCGAGAACGCGGACCCGACGCAGGCGAAGGCGCTGCGGATGAAAATCGGGCAGATCGCCGCACTCCAATCCTTGGCCGCGACGGGACTTCCGCTGAATGGAGCCGGGCAGGCGGAGATTGCAACGAGCTATGTGTTCGGAGGTCCGGAGTCGTCCTTTTTCGATGTGCTCAGTCCGATTCTTGTCGGGTTTTTCGTTTTCTTCTTCGTCTTTCTGATTTCCGGCATCGGATTGCTGAGGGAACGCACGACCGGCACGCTGGAGCGTCTGATGTCCACGCCGATCCGCAGAGGGGAAGTGCTGACTGGCTATTTGGCCGGATACGGCATTTTCGCCGTCGTTCAGACGGTTATCGTCGTGGTGTACGCGGTCAACGTGCTCGATATTCCGCTGGCCGGATCGATCTGGAACGTGCTGCTCGTGAATCTGCTGGTGGCGCTTGTGGCGCTGTCGCTCGGCATTTTGTTGTCCACGTTCGCTTCGTCGGAGTTTCAGATGGTGCAGTTTATTCCGGTCGTCGTCATTCCCCAGGTGTTTTTCGCCGGGATATTGCCGCTGGACGGAATGGCCGACTGGCTGCAGGCTCTGGCGACCATTATGCCGCTCTACTACGCGGGAGACGCGCTGACGGGCGTCATGTACCGGGGCGAAGGGATCGGGGACATCGTGTCCAATTTACTCGTATTGGCCGCGTTCGCCGCCGTGTTTATCGCTCTGAACGCGCTCGCGCTGAAGAGATACCGTAAGTAAAAAAGGAATGAGAACATGTCGTCCGATAATATTTTGGATCGAATGATGGCTTCCGCCAAGCTGTCGAAGAAGGAGACCGCCAAGCAGCAGCGCATCCTGCAAAGCGCCATCGCGCTGTTCGCGGAGAAGGGCTACGCCAATACCTCGACAAGCGAGATCGCCAAGCGCTCCGGGGTGGCGGAGGGAACGATCTTCCGCCATTACGGCACGAAGGAAAATCTGCTGCTGGCGGTTATCGTGCCGTTCCTGAAGGAGTCGCTTCCGGTAATGGCGCAGGAGGTGTTCGAGGAAGTTCATCCGGAAAAGCAAGCCGGGTTCGAGCATTTTCTTCGCGCGATGTTTTTGAATCGGCTGCGGTTTTTCCGGGAGAACAAGGAGATTTTTCGCGTCGTCGTCAAGGAATTTGTCTATCGGGACGAGCTGCGCAACGAGCTGATGCCGCATATCAACCGCGATATTGTCGTGTATATGTTCCGCGCGATCGATTATTTCAAGGCGAAGGGGGATTTGCCGGAGCTGTCGAACGAACGGCTGCTGAAGCTGGTTTTTCCGTTTGTGTTCGGCAGATTTGTGCTCCGCTTCGTATTGGCGTCGGAAGAACCGCCCGGCAGCGACGAGGAGGAGGCGGATTTCGTCGTCGGGTTTATTATGCGGGGAATCGGGGGCTTACGTTCATAAAGAGGGACAGTTCAAGTCGATGGGCCGAGGGGCCGGCCGGCTTGAGCTGTCCCTTTTTCACCGCCGAATCAGGAACGCGAACGAATCTCCTGCCGCATGAACAGCAGGTAGGTCGCGGCGAACGACAGCGACGTTTCGGCGATCAGCGCCACGATATGCGGCCATACGAGCAGCGTGCTCTGCCCGAACGACAGCGGCGTCGAGATCGCCAGGTACGCCTGCTCCTGCGTCACGAACGGATTCAGCGTGCGCACGTCCGGCAGCAGCAGCGTCGACGCCGCCTCCTGGAACAGCTGGGCCGGAGAGATGCGCGACAGCAGCGTAAGCAGACTTTGCGCGTCCATATAGGCGTTCACGTCGTTCGGATCGCTCGGCGTAATCGCGTTGCCGATCAGATTAACGATCATGCCGTAAAAGACGAGGAAAAAAATCCATACGGCGATGCCGCTAAGCGCGGAGGTCGCCGCCTGCTTGAAGCGGACCGAGAACAGCAGCGACAGGTTCAGCCACAGCCCGACGTAGACGGTCGTAATGAGCAGCATCACGATGACGCGCCCGAATTCCTCCGGAGTCGGCGGGTAGCCGATCGTGTACAGGCCCGTGCCCATGACGAGAAATCCGAGCGAGAAAATAACGACCGCGATCAGCAGCAGGCCGGCGACAAACTTGGCGACCAAGAAGTCGTCGCGGTGAACCGGCTGCGACATGACCCGGCTGAGCGTGCCTTTGCTCCGCTCCGAGTTGACCGCGTCGAAGCCGATGGCGATGCCGATCAGCGGGGCCAGGAAGGAGAGGAACGTCAGGAAATTCGGCAGTCCGCTCGACGATACCGTGAACATGCTCAAAAACAGGAAGTCGGCGTCGCCGCCGGAGGTTTCCGCTCCGTCCTTAAGCGCCGTGACGGCCGTATACAGCGAGCCGATGCAGGCGAGGGTGACGATTCCGAGCAGGATGACGAACCGCCAGCTGCGAATATGGTCTCCGAATTCCTTCTGTACCATGACCCAGAACGGGCTGGCGGTTCGCGGAACGCGGTCGGCCGCCGCGGCCGGCTTATCCGCGCCCGTCCGCGCTTTGCCCGCTATCCCGCGCCATTTGTTAACCCAAGCGCTCACGCGTCTCGCCTCCTTCGAAATAACGGTGATAGATGTCGTCCAGTCCGTAGCGGAGAGGACGCACGCCAAGCAGCGACGCGCCGGAGGCGACGACGGCTTTCGCCAGCTCCGCGGTCATATCCGACGGACCGGAGACGACGGCGGTGACGCTGTCCGCGTCCCGGCGAGCGCTATCCGCCAGTCCGTCGCCGGGCTTAAGCCGCACGTCGGTTACGCCTTCGACGCCGCGCAGGGCGGCTTCGAGCGGCTCGCCCCACGGCGAGACGTCCAGCTCGACCCTGTGCGTCGGCGCGCCGTCCAGCTGGCGGGACAGCGTATCGATGTCCCCGGAGGCGATCAGCTTGCCTTGGACGAACAGGCCGACGCGGTCGCAAATTTGCTGCACCTGGTGCAGATGGTGGGACGACAGCAGGACGGTCAGCCCCTCGTTGCGGCTCAGGTCGCGAATGAGCGCGAGCAGCTCGCGCACCCCTTCGGGGTCGATGCCGAGCGTCGGCTCGTCGAGGATGATGACCTGCGGATTTTTGATCAGCACGTCGGCCAACCCGAGCCGCTGGCGCATCCCCCGCGAGAACGTGCCGGTCCGCTTGTGCGCGGCCTCCGCCAGTCCGACGCGTTCGAGCAGCAGCAGCGCGCGGCTTCTCGCTTCCGCTTCGGGGATGCGGTTAAGCCTTGCCGTATAGACGAGATTGTCCAGCGCCGACCGATCCTCGTAAAATCCGACGTCGTCCGGCATATACCCGACCTTGCGCTTGACCTGCATCGGATTGCGGGACGCGTCGATGCCGCAGACGAACGCTTCTCCCGCCGCCGGCTCGGTCAGACCGAGCATCATCAGGATGGTCGTCGTTTTGCCGGCGCCGTTGGGGCCGAGCAGGCCGAAAATTTCGCCCGGATAAATGTTCAGATTCAGACGGTCGACAGCGGTAAAGTCTCCGTACGTTTTCGACAGGTTTTTAAGCTGAATGACCGGTTCCGCCGCTTCGATCGTAGTCACGTTTACCGCCTCCCATATTTCCGGAACAAACCGTAGATGCCGGCCAGCACGACGAGGACGATCAGTACCCCGATCCAGCCCCACAGCACGGACGTTTCAACGGTGATGCGGAGCATGGCGGAGGCCGTTTTTTCCGTCGAGCTTGCGGTCAGGTTGGCGACATAGTCGCCGGCCAGCGCTTTGTCGGAAGCTTTGACCGTGGCGGTGACGGGAACGGACTGGCCCGCCGCGATGGAACGGATCGTCTTCGGCTCGAACGTCACTTCCCAATTGGCGGGCAGCTGTCCGCTCAGGCTGACGTCGGTTAGTTCCGCGGAGCCCGTATTTTTGACGACAAGCTCGAGATTGCGCGTTTTGCCGGCGGTAATGTCGGCGCTGAGCCGCTCGTCGGACGTGCTGAGCGTCAGGCCGTACGATCCGGTAATCGCCGCTTCCACCTGCGCCTGCGCCGACGAGCTTCCGCTGGCCGCTTGGACGACGATCGGGTACGTGTCGGCGGCGGCATTTTCCGCAGGGGTGACGTCCAGGCTGATCGTTTTGGAGTTGCCCGGATCCACATCGACGGACGTAACGTTGCTGCCGCTGACGGAGAAGCGGACGTCCCAGCCCGCCGGCGCTTCCGCGCTCAACGCATACTGCTGCTCGGAGGCGGTCCGGTTATCGAGCGTCAGGCTGTACGTGAATTTGGAGTCGGCGTGGCCCTCGCGGTTCGGCTGGTCGACCGACAGCTCGGACTTGTAGGAGCCTTGCTCCGCCACGTTCACCTTCAACGGAAGAGTGCCGAAATCCCCGGCGTTCAGCTTAAACGAATAATCGCCTTTGTTGACCTCCAGCGGTACGGTCAGGCTCAGGCTGAGCGTCTGCGACTCTCCGGGCTTGACGGAAATTTGCCGGATGCGGTTCCCGCCGGCCGTCAGCTCGTATTTCCAATCGAGGCTCCCGACGTCGAGCGTGACGTCGGCGGAACGGATTTCGTCGGAATCGTTGATGACGTCGACCGAATAGGAGATCGTCTCGCCCGGCGACACCGACAAATAGGTGTACGGCGTAAACAGCTTCAGCAGCGGCGCGGCCGCAGCCAGCGACGCGCCTCCCGCGAGAGCGGCCAACAGCAGCGTTAAGGCCAGCGCTCCGGATAATGGTCTGGTCAGTTTTTTCATGACAAACATTTCCCCCTCAGCTCCCAAATGTGATGTTCACCCCTATTACGCCCGAGGATCTCGAACGGATTTAGCCCGAAGTTAAAAAATTGCTTAGAGGAAGCTTAAAGGAAGATAAAAAACGGGTAGACCGGTTTTCATGGGGGCCGCTTTTTGATAATTTAATCTCGAAAAGACGTAGCGGAGGTGCGATGAACATGAGTACGGTCCCTGGCCGGTCGGGGCGCGAGGAACTGTTCGAATTGTTTTCGCTGATGCGGGAGGGCTCGGCGGAGGCGTTCGATCGCTTTTACGGCCAAGCGGCTCCTTTTGTAATGGGCATCGCCGGCAAGCTGTTGGGCGGCGACCGGATGGAGATGGAGGACGTGTGCCACGACGTGCTGCTGACCGTGATTACGCAGCCGGAGAAATATTCGCCGGAGAGGGGCTCGGTCGAAGCTTGGCTGGCGGTGCTGACGAAGAGCCGCTGCATGGACCGGCTGCGCAAGCGCCGGCGGATCGTGCTGGAGCCGCGCGAGACTCCGTTCGAGCAGCGGCTTGCCTGGGCCGGAGAGGCGGCGGCGCTCCCGGAGCAGCGCGTGCTGGCGAAGATGGAAGGCGAGGCGCTCCGTCAGGCGCTGGCCGAGCTGGACGGCGTGCAGCGGCGAACGCTGGCCGAAGTGTATTACAGCCGGCGCACGCGCAAGGAGCTGGCGGAAGCGTGGCAGGTCCCCGAAGGCACGGTCAAGTCGCGCGTGCGCTACGGCCTGAGTCATCTGCACAAGGCGATGGAGCGTCTCGGCTGGTCGAACGGCTCGAAGGGAGAGAGCTGACATGCTGGGCAGAGATTGCGGCATTCCGGACGAGCGCTGGATCGACTATCATCTCGGCAACTTAGGCAGAGCTGCGGCGGAGGCTTTGGAGAGACATGCGGAGAGCTGCTCCGTCTGCCGGGGCGCCTGCAAGATTTGGGCGGAACTGCTGGGCGTGCCGTCAGAGCAAGCTGTTGTCGTTTGCGAGGCGGCGGAGACTATCGGCAGTTTGGAAAAGTCGGAGAAGGCTGGCGTTCGGGAAACGGCGGGGGAGAATGGCGGTCGGCAAAAGCCGGTCGAGGCGGCCGGAGGCCCGAAGATGCCGGCTCCGCGCGTGTATCGTTCGCTGCGCCGACGGATGGCTTTGCTGGCTTTGATCCGCCGAGCGAAACGCAGGCCGGGGAGAATGGCGGCGGCTTGCGCGTGCGCCCTACTGCTTGGGGTAGCGCTGATCGGCCTGCTCAAGTATCCGTCGGCACAAGAGGAGCCGGCAGTCGCATCCGCGCTCGACGCGCAGCATTACGCACGGCTGCACGAGCCGGAGGGAGCGCGCTTGATGGAGCTTCCCGGCACTCGCGTCGTCTCGTCGACGGATATTGCGGCATGGCCCGTCGCTTCCTCTGCGATCAAGCCGCGGCGAAGCCTGACGGTGTGGATCAATGTCGACACGAAGGAGCTGTTCGTGCTGATGGAAGGCGTGCTCGAATCCGACGCCAGCGACGTGCAGGCGTGGGCGGACAGCAGCAGCCGCCTGTCGAACCTTGGCCTGCTGGAGTTTCACAGCGGACAGGGACATTTGTACTCGCACTTTCGCGAGATGACGGCGCCGGACGCTTTGCGCTTCACAATCGAGCCGAAAGGCGGCAGCGAGCTTCCGACGACGCCGGACAGCGCTCATGTTCGGTTGGCGAGCGTTGAAGAGTGAGCACGTATAGAAGGTGACGTACACGCGGCGGAAAATAGTTAATGGCATTAAGGATGCAGCCTCTACAGAAAGAGGGCATCCTTTTTTTATAGCGCGAAATCCTCATGATCCAGCCCATAGTACCGTCCCACAAGCTAATTCGCCACAATCTCCTCGTGATCCAGCTCATAGTACCGTCCCACGAGCTAATGCGCTACATTTTCCCCGTGATCCAGCCCATAGTACCGTGCCACAGGCTAATTCGCCACAATCTCCTCGTGATCCAGCCCCTAGCACCGCCGCCCATGCTGTACACGAGCTAATCCGTCGCCATTCCCTCATGGTTCAATCTACAGTGCCGCCACGCCTGCTGCGCATGCGAACCAATCTGTCGCCATAGCCCCGCAAATTACGCCAATTGCGGCAATCCTGTGTCCGTTGGCCTTTTAGATAAGAATTGTTTGTTACAATGTGATTTAATTCACAAGCGAATAAGAGGGACCGGTATATACTGGGGTCAAGAAGACGAAGGGAAGTGATCTCGTGGTAAAACTGCACGCCGCTATCGACCCTGACGCCCTTACCGAAGAGATGCGCGAGCGGATGCTCGAATCCTCTGTCGCCCGGGCGCGGCAAGAGCATGAAGCGCTGAAGGATGAACTGAGAAGCATTTACGACCAAGCCTGCGTTGTTCGCAACGATTCCGAAGAGAAAAGACTGAATCGCGAAATTCGCCAACTTCACGATTGCGTCAAAATGTTCATGAGACATTGGAGCGCCCACACCAAATGGGAGGATTCCGAGCTGTACCCGCAAGCGGCGTCTTATCTCGGCGCAGAGCCCGATCTGTTCCTGCTGATGGAGCAGGAATACGAATTGGCGGATCAATACTTACGGACGTTCCTGCGCGCGCTGGAGAAAGTCGAGTATCCGATCGGACAAGAGGAAGCGCGCAAAATGACCTCCTATCTCATCCAGGCTTATGCGGTGCTGAACAATCGGTTCCGGGAAGAGGACGAGATCATGCTGGATTTGACGGATAAGTCCAACGCTTACGGGTTCTAGCCAGCTGTTGGGAGCTGTACGATCCGAACAACCCGGGCGTCCGCAAGACGAATACGAGTTAAAGGAGTGTTTTCGATGCCTCACACGGTCAATTCCCCGCTGTACGACCTGTATATGAGGTACGACCAGTGGAAGGAAGAGCACGACGCGCTTTACGACAGGCTGCTCGAACTGTGCAGGCTGATGCGATGGAATCCCGGCAACTTCGATTATCCGTTCTGGGGAGCGCATCACCGCGGCGTGCACGAGAAGTTTGTCGCTTTTATGACGGATTGGAAGGCGCATTTGTCCAAGGAAAAGCAGGTCATCTATCCGATCGCCAAGTCCGCCATCTGCGGAGGGAGAATGGGGCCGGCGGCGGTGCTCGAGCAGGAGGACGCCATCGCCTGCCAGTTCTACGACGCGTACATGGCGGCCGTCGGCAGCGGGGAGTCCCCGGAGGAATGCTTGTCGCGCCTGCTGCAGGTGCTGATGATCGTCGCTGAGCATTTTCGGGTCGAGAACGAGACGGTCGTCCCGGCCGCCGAACGTTTATTGGAGGAAATCGAGTACATCGGATCTTAACCAAGCGAAGGAGGAACGATGCCCATGGCAGCCAAGGAGCAGGCTCAGGAAACGTTTGTCGCCGCCCAGAAGGAGGTCAATCTGCTGACCGCCCGAGCGAGGCAGGCCCACGAGGAATACATGAGGCTGGATCAGGACGACGTCAACCGAATTGTGCAGCAGATGGCGCTGGCCGGACTGGATAAGCATATGCCGCTGGCGAAAATGGCGGTGGAGGAAACCGGACGCGGCGTATACGAGGACAAAATCACGAAAAACATTTTCGCCACCGAATACATCTATCACAGCATCAAAAACGAGAAGACGGTTGGCGTCGTCGAAGACAATCCTTATGAGAACTACCGGGTCGTCGCCGAGCCGGTCGGGGTCATCGCCGGCATAACGCCGGTGACGAATCCGACGTCCACGACGATGTTCAAGGCGCTGATCGCGGCCAAGACACGCAACCCGATCATCTTCGCCTTCCACCCGTCGGCGCAGAAATCGAGCCGCGAAGCGGCAAAAACGCTGCTCGAGGCGGCGGTGGCGGCGGGCGCGCCCGAGCACTGCATCCAGTGGATCGATCAGCCTTCCGTCGAGGCGACGCAGCAGCTGATGAACCATAAGGACGTGGCGCTCGTGCTCGCGACCGGCGGTTCGGCGATGGTCAAGGCGGCGTACAGCACCGGCAAGCCGGCGCTCGGCGTCGGTCCCGGCAACGTGCCGTGCTTCATCGAGCGGACGGCGGATCTGGACCAGGCGATTACCGATCTTATTTTATCCAAAACGTTCGACAACGGCATGATCTGCGCCTCGGAGCAGGCGGTCATTCTCGACGAACCGATCTATGCGGCGGCGAAAAAGAAAATGACCCAGCTCGGCTGCTACTTCTTGAACAAGGAGGAGACGGAGAAGGTATCCGGTCTGGTCATCAACTCCGAGAAATGCGCGGTCAACGCGGTCATCGTCGGCCAGCCTGCGGCGAAAATCGCCGAGATGGCCGGCGTCGCGGTCCCGGCCGGCACGAAAATACTGGTCGCGGAATTGGCCGGCGTCGGAGACAAGTACCCGCTGTCCGCCGAGAAGCTGAGCCCTGTGCTGGCCTGCTATAAAGTCAAGAACGCCGAGCAAGGCATCGAGCGGGCCGCGCAGGTCGTCGCCTTCGGCGGCATGGGCCACTCGTCGGTCATCCATTCGAACGACCAGGCGGTCATCGCCGATTTCTCGGCCCGTCTGCAGACCGGCCGCATCATCGTTAACGCGCCTTCGACGCACGGCGCGATCGGCGACATCTACAACACGAACCTGCCGTCGCTTACGCTCGGCTGCGGCTCGTACGGCCAAAACTCGACGACGTCGAACGTCACCGCGGTCAACCTGATCAACTTGAAGCGGGTCGCCTACCGGACGCTGAACATGCAGTGGTTCAAGGTGCCGCCGAAAGTATACTTCGAACGCGGAGCGACGCAATATTTGGAGAAAATGCCGGACATCGCGCGGGTAATGATCGTCACCGACGCCGCAATGGTCCATCTGGGCTACGTGGAGAAGCTCGAATACTACCTGCGGAAAAGGGCGCTGCCGGTCGCGATCGAAATTTTCTCCGAGGTTGAGCCCGATCCGTCGACGGATACGGTGGAACGCGGCACGCGGATGATGGCGCAGTTCAAGCCGGACTGCATCATCGCGCTCGGCGGCGGCTCGCCGATGGACGCGGCCAAGGCGATGTGGCTGTTCTACGAATATCCGGACACGAGCTTCGATTCGCTGAAGATGAAGTTCCTCGACATCCGCAAGCGGATCTACAAATATCCGCGGCTTGGCCGCAAGGCGAAATTCGTGGCCATCCCGACGACCTCGGGCACCGGCTCGGAGGTGACGTCGTTCGCCGTCATCACCGACAAGAACAAGGGCAACACGAAATACCCGCTCGCCGACTACGAGCTGACGCCGGACGTTGCGATCATCGATCCGGATTACGTCTACAGCCTGCCGAAGACGGCGGTCGCCGACACCGGCATGGACGTGCTGACGCATGCGATCGAGTCGTACGTGTCGGTCATGGCCAACGACTATACGGACGGATTGGCGCTCAAGGCGATCCAGCTCGTATTCGAGAATCTGGAGGCTTCGTACCATAAGGCCGACCCGAAAGCGCGCGAGAAAATGCACAACGCCTCGACGATCGCAGGCATGGCTTTCGCCAACGCGTTCCTCGGCATCAACCACAGCCTGGCGCACAAGTGGGGCGGACAGTACCATACGGCGCACGGACGCACGAACGCGATTCTGCTGCCGCACGTCATTCGCTACAACGCGGAGAAGCCGACGAAGTTCGCTTCGTTCCCGAAATACGATCACTTCGTCGCCGACAAGCGTTACGCCGACATCGCCAGACTGCTCGGACTGCCCTGCGGCACGACCGAGGAGGGCGTCGCCAGCTTGATCGAGGCGATCCGCAAGCTGAACCGCTCGCTCGACATTCCGGAGACGTTCCAGGCGCTCGGCTTCGATCCGAACGACTTCGAGAGCAAGGTGGCCTACTTGGCCGACCGGGCGTTCGAGGATCAGTGCACAACGGCCAACCCGCGCATGCCTCTCGTTACCGAGCTGGCCGACGTTTATCGCAATGCGTTTTACGGGAAATTCGCTTAAGACTGGCGATGCCGACGGATAGCGGATCGGACAGCGGGTCTTGAACTCAACTTGGGAGGGAACCAGCATGGCGACTACAGAGAAGCATTTGAACGAAGCGGCGGGCGCCGCCGCTTCTGCCGACGGGTGGAGAGGCTTCCGCACCGGACGCTGGCAGCGTCACATCGATGTGAACGACTTTATCGGACTGAACCTGACGCCGTACGAAGGGGACGAGTCCTTCCTCGCAGAGCCGACGGAAGCGACGCGAGAGCTGTGGCAGGACGTGCTTGAACTGATGAAGAAGGAGCTTCGGAACGGCGGCGTGCTCGACATCGACACGGAGACGATATCGACCATCGTGTCGCACGGGCCGGGCTACATCAAGCGGGAACTGGAGACCGTCGTGGGCCTGCAGACCGACGCTCCGCTGAAGCGCTCCGTTCAGCCGTTCGGCGGCATCCGCATGGTGGACGACGCCTGCAAAGCCTACGGCTACGAGCTGCCGGAAGCGACCCTCAAGCTATTCACCGACATCCGCAAGACGCATAACCAGGGCGTATTCGACGCCTACACGACCGAGATGCGGCTGGCGCGGAAGGCGGGCATCATTACCGGACTTCCGGACGCTTACGGACGCGGACGCATCATCGGAGATTACCGGAGGGTGGCGCTGTACGGCGTCGACCGGCTGATCGAAGCGAAGCGGGAGGACCTGCTGCAGCTGGAGACGGACGTCATCTCGGAGGACATCATCCGCGCGAGGGAGGAGCTGTCCGAGCAAATTCGCGCCCTCGGCGAGCTGAAGCGGATGGCCGCTTCCTACGGCTTCGATATTTCCCGGCCGGCGGCCGACGCCCGCGAAGCGGTGCAGTGGCTGTACTTCGCCTACCTGGCCGCGATCAAGGAGCAGAACGGGGCGGCGATGAGCCTGGGCCGCGTATCCAGCTTCCTCGACATCTACATCGAGCGCGACCGGCAGGAGGGCAAGCTGTCCGAGGCGGAAGCCCAGGAGCTGATCGACCATCTCGTCATGAAGCTGCGGATGGTCAAGTTCCTCCGCACGCCCGACTACAACGAGCTGTTCAGCGGCGACCCGACCTGGGTCACCGAATCGATCGGCGGCATGGGCAACGACGGACGCACGCGGGTGACGCGCAACTCGTTCCGCTTCCTGCACACGCTGTACAATCTCGGGCCGGCCCCGGAACCGAACCTTACGGTGCTTTGGTCGACGCTCCTGCCGGAAGGCTTCAAAAACTACTGCGCCAAAGTGTCCGTAGACACGAGCTCGATCCAGTACGAGAACGACGACCTGATGCGGCCGGAATTCGGTGATGACTACGGCATCGCCTGCTGCGTATCCGCGATGCGGATCGGCAAGCAGATGCAGTTTTTCGGAGCCCGCGCCAATCTGGGCAAGGCGCTGCTGTACGCGATCAACGGCGGCAAGGACGAGAAGCTCGGCATCCAGGTCGGCCCCGCTCTCGCGCCATTGTCGGGCGACACGCTCGATTACGCGGAGGTGACGGAACACTTCGACCGCATGATGGACTGGCTGGCGAAATTGTATATGAACACGCTGAACGTCATTCACTACATGCACGACAAATACTGCTACGAGCGCATCGAGATGGCGCTGCACGACCGCGAGATTTTGCGGACGATGGCCTGCGGCATCGCCGGGCTATCGGTCGTCGCCGACTCGCTCAGCGCCATCAAATACGCCAAGGTGAAGCCGATTCGCAATGAGCACGGGCTGGCCGTCGATTTCGAGATTGAAGGCGAATATCCGCAGTACGGCAACAACGACGCCCGGGTGGACGACATCGCCGTCGCGCTGACCGAGTCGTTCATGAACAAGCTGCGGAAGCATCCGACCTATCGCAACGCCTTGCCGACGATGTCGGTGCTGACCATTACGTCGAACGTCGTCTACGGCAAGAAGACGGGCAGCACGCCGGACGGACGCAAGGCGGGAGAACCGTTCGCTCCAGGCGCCAACCCGATGCACGGACGCGACCGCAAGGGCGCGCTCGCTTCGCTCAACTCGGTAGCCAAGCTGCCGTACGCCAGCTGTCTCGACGGCATCTCGAACACGTTCTCGATCGTTCCGAAGGCGCTCGGCCGCGAGGCGGACGCGCGAATTCGCAACCTCGTCTCGCTGCTGGACGGCTACGCGGCAAGCAAGGGGCATCACCTGAACGTCAACGTATTCAACCGGGAGCAGCTGCTGGACGCGATGGAGCACCCGGAAAATTATCCGCAGCTGACGATCCGCGTCTCGGGCTACGCGGTCAACTTCATCAAGCTGACCCGCGAGCAGCAGCTCGACGTGCTGAGCCGGACGTTCCACGGATCGTTCTAAGCGGCGGGCAGACGGATAATCGATCAAGAGAGGGAGGCGGAGAGCATGCATACGGGGAGAATCCACTCTCTTGAAACGTTCGGGACGGTGGACGGACCGGGAATCCGGTTCGTCCTGTTCCTCCAGGGCTGCGCGCTCCAATGCCGCTACTGCCACAATCCGGACTCGTGGGATACGCAGGCCGGCGAGCTGCGGACCGTGGACGATATTTTGCGCGAGATCGAGCCTTACGTGGAGTATTACCGCCGCTCCGGCGGAGGCGTCACGGTGACCGGGGGCGAGCCGACGCTGCAAGCGCCGTTCGTGGCCGAGCTGTTCCGGGCCTGCAAGGAAAGATGGGGACTGCACACCGCGCTCGATTCCTCCGGCTTCTGCGAGCCGAGCCATGCCGAAGCTTTGCTGGACGCGACCGATCTCGTGCTGCTCGACTTGAAGCGAATGGATCGCGAAGGGCACCGGGCGCTGACGAGCCAGCCGAACGACCGCATTCTGAGGTTCGCCCGGCATCTGTCGGACCGCGGGACGAAAATGTGGATCAGAAGGGTGCTCGTCCCCGGCTGGACCGACGGCGCGGACGAATTGCTGGAGCTGGGACGGTTCATCGGCGGGCTGGAAGGCGTAGAGAAGGTCGAGGTGCTGCCCTACCACCGAATGGGCGTATACAAGTGGCATCAGCTCGGCAAAGCGTACCCGCTGGAAGGCGTGCTGGAGCCAGGTCCCGACGAGGTGGCCCGGGCCGGGCGGCTGATCGGGCAAGGAATAGAAGAGGGAAAACGGGGATTAACCCTTGCGGGCAAAGAGTAGAAGTAGAGAAACGGGAATTATCCACTCTGGCAAGGAGTAGAAAGAGGAAACGGAAAATAACCCGCGCAAGCAAGGAATATCAAGAGGGAAGCTTATTCCTCTCGGGCATGGAGCAAGACGATGCGAATAACCGCCGGGGCAGCGAACGAGGCAGCCAGGCGGTTTTTTCGCTGGTCCGCCCAATCGAGCGCCCGGCTACATTTAACGGTCCGGCAGGCCGTTACGCAAGCCATTTCGAGTGCCCGGCAGCGTTTAACGGTCCGCCAGACCGTTACGCAGGCCATTTCGAGCGCCCAGCTGCATTTAACGGTCCGCCCGACCGTTACGCAAGCTCAATCGAGCGCCCGGCAGCGTTTAACGGTCCGGCAGACCGTCCCTCGGGTTTAGGGGGTTTTCTCACGAATGCTCACTCATTCGCAGGATTTCACAGGGTTTAGATGTCAGATCATATGAGGGG
>NZ_JBHMDN010000046.1:0-14884 GCF_042431195.1 Cohnella cellulosilytica | reverse complement strand
CCGATCGCTTCCTTGATCATCGCCTCGCGTCTGGCCCAGCGGTCGGCCGACGCCTCCTGCGGAATGTCGGAGAAACGATAGACATGGCTCGACTGCTCGATGATGAGCCGGTTCTGCCCGATGATGTCGCGGATTTTGGCGTATTGGATCGGCCCGAAGGTTTTCAGCTCCTCCAGCGCTTCGGTGAACGCCGGCGCGAACCGCCGCATGTAGCCGACCATCACCTGCACGCCGGCTTCGTCGCGCGCCCGGATCATCGCGTCCGCGTCGGCCTGGTTCAGCGTCATCGGCTTCTCGATCAGCACGTGCTTCTTGTTGCGCAGCGCGTGGATCGCGCATTCCGCGTGGTACTCGTCGCTGTTGAGCACGAATACGGCGTCGAGATCGGCTTGCTCGCACAGCTGCTTGGCGTCCGCGTACAGGTTCGCCACCCGGTACCTCTCGCCCAGCACGGCGAGCAGCTGCGGAGAAATGTCGCACAGCGCCGCAATCTCGTAGCGGTCGGCCAGATTTTCAAGTATCGGCAGATGGGTGATCTGTGCCACTTCGCCCAGTCCTATCAATCCTACTTTTAATTTTCTCAAGGTAACATGCTCCTTCTAAAATGTAATGACGGCCTTGAGGAAACCGTGCGGCTTCTGCATGGCTGCTTGAAATGCTTCTTGAATGTCGTCGATCGGATAATAATGCGAGAGCAGCGGCTCGACGAGCAGCTGTCCGGAATTGAGCAGCCTCATTCCCGTACGGATCCCCCGCATGTACGCTTCCGGGTCCCGCTCGTGCGCGTTGATTACGTCGAGGCCTTTCCAATTCCAGATCTGCATATCGATCGTTCGGGTTCCATGCTGATGGTAACCGAAGACGATCAGCCGTCCGCGGATGCGGACCGCCTGCGTGGCGGTGTCCAGCGCGGCCTGGTGGCCGGTCGCTTCGATGACGACGTCCGCGCCCCGCCCCTCGGTCAAATCCAGAATCCGCTCGGCCGCATTGTCCTTCCTCGCGTCGATCACCTCGTCGGCGCCGAGCTTGCGCGCCAGCTCCAACGATTCCTCGCGGGTATCTACGGCGATGATCCGCGAAGCTCCTTTTAACCTGGCGCCCTGCAGAATCAATCCGCCCATAAAGCCGACGCCGATCAGCGCGACCGTGTCTCCGACCTCGATGCCCGATCGCGCCGTCGCGTTCATCGCGCAGCCGATCGGCTCTCCGAGCGCCCAATCGAACGGAATATGATCGCCGAGCTTGACCGCCCATTGCTCCGGCACCGCGATATATTCCGCGTAGCCTCCGCGGTCCGTGAACAGCGTCACCCGATCGCCCGCGCGGAACGTTTCCGTCCCCTCTCCCGTCTCCACGACGACGCCGCTGGCCTCATGCCCGAAAAACACCGGTTGCTTCGAAGAGAACCGGGGATTGTTCCACATCCCGAGTTCCGAAGAGCACAACCCGCAGGCTTCGATTTTGACCAGCAGCTCGCCCGGACCCGGCTTCGGCTTGGCGATCTCGAATACCCGAACGTCGCCGGGTCCGACTAGCGCGGCTGCTTTCATTGCTTTCCTCTCCTTTGCGCGAACGAATTACGACTTGCCCAATTTTTTCAACAGCGCTTCCTTGTCCTTGCTGACCGCTCGCTCGACCGCTTCCTGGATTTGCTGCAGCGCGGTGCGCGAATCGACGTTCTTGTCGATCGATTCCTGCAGCATCTTGTTCCAAATTTCCTCCGCCTTGGCGTCAAGCGGCGTCGGAATGTTGAGCGGGATGTTCTTGACGAGCTCCTTGTACAGCATCAGCGGCTTCTGTCCGCCGAGAATTTCAAGCGGCTTCTCTTCGGTCGCGGCCAGATCGAACGCCGGCAGGAAACCCGTCGGATTGCTCCATTGGATCGCTTCCTTGTTGGAATAATCCATGCCGAGAATGTTCAAGCGGATGTACTCCCAGCCGGCGAGCTTGTTTTTCGCCTGGGACGGGATCGCGAGCGACGCTCCGCCCATGCCGCCGTATGCTCCGAACGGCAGATTCGTCACGCGCCACTTGCCCTTCGTGTCCGGCGCCTTGCCGTCGATGTCCCAGACGCCGAAGTCGCCGGAATAGAACATCGTCGTCGTGCCGGACGCCAGCGCCTGCGCGCCTTGGTCGTCATAGAAATTGATATAGGAGGCCAGCTTCTCCTTCTTCATGTCCTTCGCCAGATCGAGCGCGGCGACGAATTTGTCGTCGTTGCGCAGCCAGTTCAGGTCGCGGTCGAAGTAGCCGATGCCGCTTGTCATCAGATTGACGATTGTCGTGTCCCAGTCGTACGTATACTTCTTGTCGGCGGCCAGTGTCTTCGCCAGGTAGATAAAGTTGTCCTTGTCCTGAATGTATTCGCCGAACTCCGCCGGATCGGACGGGAACCCGGCCGCGTCCATAATGTCCGCGCGGTAGAACGCCAGCCCCGGAGGTGTCGTCCACGGAACGGAGAGCTGCTTCGTGCCGTCGAGAGACTGGAATCTCTGCCAATGGGAATCCGCGAAGAACGGCTGATACTTGCCGAAGTCGTAAGGCTGCTGAAGCAGGTCGTCCAGGCCTTCGATCGTGTTGAACTCGCCCATCCGGGAACCGTCGATCATGACGACGTCGGGAACGCCTTTGCCCGAAGCCAGCACCGTCTTCAGCTTGTTGTGCATCTCGTCGGTGCTCATGACGACGTTGTTCACCTTGACGTTCGGATAAGAAGTGTTGAAGAACGTCGTCAGCGAAGCCAGCTCCCAGAAGGACCAGATGACGACTTCTCCGGAAATGTCCTTCAGCTCCTCTTCGGGAAGCGGCGGGAATTCGGAAGCCTCCTCGGACGGCGCTGCGGATTCTTCCGGCGGCGCGGACTCCGAGGGAGCGGCGCTGGGACTGGACGTCGGCGACGCCGAAGGCGATGGAGAGCTTTCGTTTCCTCCCGAGTTGCCGCTGCAGCCGCTCAATACCAGAACAACGGCCATAATGCCGATCAATGGAACCGTAAACCATTTTTTCATCATTGACCCTACACCCTCTCGCATGAATTGTTATGCTCACTGATTAAGCTTGCAGGCTGGTCATGCCAAGATGCCGTTCAACCGCCTTCCGATAGGCATTCCCCCTTTCGATGGGAGCGGGCTTTAATCGCCGGCCAGCCCCGTGCGCTCCAGACTTTCCACAAAGTAGCGCTGCGCGTAGCCGTATAGAATGACCAGCGGCAGTATCGTCAGCAGAGCCCCCGCCATGCTGCGGTTATAGTTGGTCGGCACCGAGCCGATCAGCCCGCCCCCCATCATTTTCTGCGCGTCGCTCAGCCGCTGCTCTCCCTGCGTATCCAGAATCATCAGCCGCTGCGGCAAATTGTAATGATCGGTCAGCATGAGATACAGATTCGGCTGAAAAATATCGTTCCAGTGCCAGACGACGGAAAACAGAAACACGACGAGCATCGCCGGACCGGCAAGCGGAAGCATGATCGAGCGAAACGTCCGGAACGCCCCCGCCCCGTCGATCCGCGCGGATTCCTCCAGTTGGGAGGGCAGCCCGCGGAAAAACTGGATGAAGATCAGGACGAACAGGGCGCCGCGCAGCCCGTGGCCGAAAGCGCTCGGCACGAGGAACGGAAGAACCGTGTTGATCCAGCCCAGATCGCTGAAAAACATGTACAGCGGCACGACGATCGTCTGCGGCGGCACGAGGAACGTGAACAGGACGAGACCCATCAGCAGCGTATGGCCGGGAAAACGATACCGGGCGAAGCCGTAGCCGACGATCGCGCAGCTGACGATCTGCAGCACGGCCGGCCCCAGCGACGTGAAGGCGCTGTTCATGAAGCTCTTCCAGAAATTCAGCCGATCGAAGGCGAAGCGGTAATGCTCGAAGCTCAGCTCCTTCGGAATCCACTTTACCGTCGCGTCCGCGATATCGTTCGCCTGCATCAGCGATTGGCTGACGATGTAGAGCATCGGATAGATGAACACGAAGCTCAGACTGGCCAGCACGGCGTAATGGAACAGTTGGGTGCCAAGCGATCGGACTTTGCGCGCGGGCAGCGCCCGCGTCAGCGCTCTCATGTTGCTTTGCATCGACTCTACCTCCCTTCCCGTTGCACTCTGGAGCCCGCGTCCCTGAACAGATACAGGACAAGCAGGATGACGGCGAAAATGATGACGAAGTAAATCCACCCGAGAGCGGAGGCGTAGCCGTAGTCGTTTTTCTCGAAGGCGACCGTCTGAATGTACCCCATGACGAGGTTGCGGACTTCGGTAAAAGAGTTCACGATGCTGAACAGCGTATTGACCAGCACCATCGGCATAATCATCGGGAACGTAATTTTCCAGAACTTCTCCCACGCCGTCGCCCCGTCCATGTCCGCCGCTTCGTACAGCGTCTTCGACACCGACTGGAGACCCGCCAGGAAAATGAGAATTTGCACGCCCGAATCCCAGATTACGAGCGTCAGGGAATCCATCATTTTCAGCAGCGGCATAAGCACCTCCGACGGAACGTAGACGCTCAGCTTGGACGCCAGGTCGTACTGCAGGAAGATCGGCAGCGTCGCCGCTCCTTGATCCATCAGCTTCTGCAGCACGGTGCCCGACGCGATGATGACCGGCAGGAAGAAGATGGAGCGGAACATGAGCCGGCCGGCGAACTGGCGGTTCAGCAGCAGCGCGCTGAACATGGCGAAGACGAGAATGAGCGGAATATGAAAGGCCATCGTCGTCATCGTGTTCAGCAGAGACGGAACGAAATCCACGTCGACCGTGAAGGCGTCCCGGAAGTAATTGACCCCGTTAAACGTCGCTTTTAAGCCAGTGTTCGAAATTTCCATCCGGTTGAAGGCGTAATAGAGCGATCGGCCGAGCGGGACGGCCAGGAAGAGCAGAAAACCGATAAACCAGAGCGAAATGAAGGAATACCCCTCCAGAATATGTCTGGCGCGCATGGACAGCTTGACTGATTTCTTCATTCCGCAACCTCCTTGCCCTTGCCCGCCGCGACCGCGAAGCCGCCCGCCGGAACGTCGACGCCGTCGGCCTTCGCCGCTTTGTCGCCGTAATTGACGATAATCCTTACGCCGTTGTCGTACTCGGTCCGGTACAAATCCGGGCCGATGCGGCCGTGTCCCGTGATGAATCGGCCCTGAACCTGCGCGAGTGCTTCGGCGGCCTGGCGGTACTGCTCGACCGAGAGCGCCGCCCAATCCTCGTAAGCCGAGCTTATAACGTCGTCCACGAGCGTCCGCTCCAGCTTGGAGGGCTGATCGTACGTCAGATCATATGACGGCATGGCGCCGTATTCGATCGCCCGCAGAGCCTGCTCCCGCGGATTATCGCTGAAGTTTAGCGGCGCGCTCGCGTAGGGCACGAGACCGTGAACCGCGATCTGATAGAACGGAATCGCTTCGTCCGAATAGGCGTACCCGCTGGACCCGAGCGGAACGTCGTCGATTCGGTCGACATGGCCGAGCGCGTAACCGAAGCCATAGTCGACGGCGGCCGATCCGACCCGTTCGCGGACCAGCTCCATCGATCGGAGCCAGGCGTCGATACCGTCCTTCCGCGACAAGGCGTTCTGCGAGCCGGGATCCGAGTAGAGCATGCTGCCCATCGCCCCCAGATGGACGCCCTGCACGCCCCGCTTGACGAAGGTTTCCGCTTCGCGGGACAAATAGCGGTCGTAAGCGACGTCCGGACGAACGAAGTAGAACGCGCCGCCGCGCGGCTGACGGGTGCTCCGCCGCGAATTGAACGATTCGACCGTTTCCTTGTTCAAGCCCCTGATCGCTTCGGTCGAGCGTTTAAGGGCATCCCCGCTTTTGGCGGCGCGGACGTAATTCGTCTTCAGATACAGCTTGACGCCCTTCTCCTCGGCGTAAGCCGCCAGCTTGTCGAGCTCCTTGTTGCCGCCAAGCTTGGAGGCCGCCGGGAAATGCTGCGGCTGATCGCCGTACAGGCCGTCCGACGACCAGCCGTCGTACGTGACCTCCAGCGAGTCGATGCCTTGCCCCAGCAGCTCGTCGATGATTTTTTTCGCCTCCGCGAAGGTCGTTACGGAGACGAAGGAGCTGCCGACGACCTCTCCCTGCAGCGCGCCCCCCAGAAGATGCAGCTGATACGGTATCGCTGCCGGCGTTTCGACGGGCGTAACGCCCCGATCCCGGATCAGATAATTCCGATAGGCGGTCGCCATGCCGGCGTATCCCGGGTCCTTCCCGTCGAGCAGTACGTAGCGGACCTGCCGGTCTCCGGTGATCATCCGGTTCTGCATCAGCGGCACGGCGCCCGTACCGGCCAGCGTCACCAGATCGTCGTTGCGATAGACGAATTCGACCGAGGTCCGGTACAGCTTGATGTTGCGGACGCCGGCCGGCGTCGCGTTGATCTTGGCGTCGGAATCGCCCTCGGTGACGATGCCCAGGAACGAGCGCTCGTCGCGGTAGAGGCCGAACACCGGCAGCGCCGCCCGTTCCTGCCGCCAATTGCCGACGTTCTCCTGAGGGATGGAAGACACCCGCTCCAGCACGTTGGACGCATAAGCGTAATCTCCGCCATAGACGAACTGGCTGTAAGATTCGAAATAGCGGGGGTGATCCTCGCGGAACCCGATCAGAGCGCCAGAGCCGTCGGGAAGCACGATCGCGCCGTTTTCCGTCTCCGTTCCCGCTTCGAAGAACGGGAACGGCTCGATCGAGACGAGCCGGAATTGCGCGCCTTCCTTGACGGAATCGAACGGAATCGTCGCCTCCAGCCCGTCCTCCCTCAGTCTCAGCTCCATGCCGAAGGAAATCCCGATATTCGTCAGCGCATAATCCAGACGCACACCGTCTTCCAGCCGGCTTACGGTCAGAGTCCCCTGCTCCTTGAAGGGATACGTCTGCACGAATTCCTTGCCTTCCGAATATTTCACGAGCACCGGAGAACGAACGAAACGCTTGTTGTTGCCCGGCAGCATCCGGATTGAATCATCTTCGGGCAAGCTTCCCCACTGCATGCCCGTTGTCTTGTCCGTTACCGTCACGCTGCCGAAGCGGCCGTCCACTTCAAGCCTGTACCGGTCGTTCTCCAGCGACTGCGAATCCGCCGCGAACGCCTCCAGCTCCTTCACGACCTCGGCCTCTTCCTCCATAAGCCCGCCTTGGACCCGTTCGATCGGCGGCTTGCTGATCACGTTCAGGAAGGCGATGAGGAGCGCGGCCACGATGACGGAACCGGCGAACTTGCGAACGTACTTCATCTTGTTGCCCCCCTTCTAGAGCCTGAACGCAATCTCTTTGTAGATCGTGACGACAAACTGGATCGCCTGGTTGATCAGTCCGAAGAGCAAGAGCCCGACGAACCAGACGATAAACATGCCGACGACGGACAGCGCAATGACCAGGAACGTCCGGCGAAATTCGAAATCGTGCAGCACCTTGACGTGCAGGAACAATTGCAGCAGCATCCACGCGAACATAAAGCCAAGCATCGTGACGTACAGCGTGTTCGGAATGCCCAGCGGCCCGTTGCTCAGCGTCATCAGATTGGACAGCGCCGCAATCCCGAGCGACAACGGAATGTATGGGACCAATATGAACGTGCTCGTGGTCAGGATATCGATAAATTTGCCTTCCCCTTCGACGATCGTGCTGACCCCCCAGCTGGCCGCCGACCAGGTCAGCCACGGAACGATGATCCACGTCGCCTCCACCAGGATGGATACCTGATGGGGCTCCTGCGTCTGCAAGGCGAATCCGGTGACGAGCAGCGAGACGACTCTCGCCGCGATCGCGCAGAGCAGAATGACGCCGGCGTGCATCAGCTTCAGACGATCCCGGCCGCGCAGCTCGTCCGGGAAGTCGAACAGAAATTCGATCGGGTGGCGCAGCGATCTGAGCGCCCATTGAACCGTATTCATGCCTGCCGCCCCCCTCCGGCTTCCTGGTTCGAGCGGATCGCGGCCGCGCCGCTTGGCCGCTTGAGCTTGCGGTACAGATAGAAGCCGAGTCTGATCGCGATCAGCGCTCCGATCAATCCTCCCGCCAGCTCTCCGAAGTGGCGGCGCATCACCTCTTTGCGATACTCCGCGAGCGCGGCGGAATAACCGTATTTGTCCTTGGCGAGCTTGAAATAATCCATCGCTTCGGCATATTGCTCGGACTTCAGCAGCGCTTGCCCGATGCCGCCGTAGGCCAGCTTGTAATTGGCGTTCATGCGCAACACTTCCTTCCAGATCGGCTGTGCTTCGCCGTATTTGCCGTCGGCGTGAAGGATGGAAGCCCGATGCACCAGCTGGCCGAACGGCGTCGTTACGAACCGATCGATCCGGTTGCGTCCTTTGTCCGCGATGTAGAGCGTGCCGTCCGACGTCTGGGCGATGCTGCTCGGCACTTTGAACAAGCCGTCCTGCTCGCCGATGCCGCCGAACACGAACAGCATGTTCTTGACCGCGTTGTATTGATACGCCTTGCCGGTCACGCTGTCCAGAGCGGTAACGATGCCGTCCGCTCCGGCCGTTACGTCGACGAACGATTTAAATGCGGGCGTGTAGTTGGTCGTGGGCAGCTGATAGTCCCCATAGACGTTCTGCTCCTTGCCGCCGCCTCCGTCGCCGTTCAGAATGTCGACTCCGACGGTGCTGAGCCGCTTGATCTGGTTCGCGGCGATCCCGAGCGTCGTCGTATAATAGAAGCCTTCCGCGTCCTCGAACACGTTGGAGAACTCCGGGGGCTTCTCGCTGGCCATCTGGGCTCTCTGCTCCCGGCTGGCAATCAGCTTGACCAGAAACTTGCTTAAGCTCCAGTCGACGTGATTGGCGCCGAAGAATCCGGCGAACCGCCCCTCCGGGCTGATCTGCAGCAGCCCTTGGCTTGCGCCTTCGCTGACCACGAACAGGTAGCCGCGTTTGTCCACGACGACTTTCGCAGGGGCGAAATAAAACTGCTCGCCCAGCAGGGGAGAATCCGGTTTCAGATACTCCTGGACGAACCGGCCCTTCGCGTCGAATCGGACGATTCTCCGGTTGCCCGTGTCGGCCACGTAGATTTCGCCGTCCCTCGTCGCGAATACGCCCTTGGGCGAATCCAGCTGTCCCGGCCCCTCCTCGTCTCCGACAACGAGCAGCACGTTCTGCTCCCGATCCAGATGAACGACTCTCGCATTTCCGCCGTCGACGATATACAGCGTGTCGTCCTCGGCGATAAAGAGGTCTTCGGGCGAGTCGAACGGGCCGACGGACAGTCCGTAGCCGTCGATCGAATCCGCGTATACGTAACCGTTCAGCGAAGCGGGCGTCCGCATGTCCGGACTGTAGATGTAACCCGGATACGGGCTCGCAGCGGACGCCGGCGCGGGAAGCAGGGACAGCGACAGGGCGGCCGCGATTGCGACGATTGTCGTCTTGATCGATAGGTTCACGCCGTCATCACTCCTTGATCCCCGAATGGGCCATCGTCTCAAGCACCATCTTCTGCGTCACGACGAACACGATAACGGTCGGTACGACCATCAGCAAGCTCGCGGCTCCGACCGTGCCTACCGTCGCGATGGCGTTCGCGCCGCCGCTGATCGTCGTCAGCGCATAGGGCAGCGTCTTCATATCCTCCGTCGTCGTGTACACCGCCGACGACCACGGATCGTTCCAGGCCGCGATAAATATGAAGAGCGACAAGGTCGCCCAAGCGGGCTTGAGCATCGGCATGACGATTTTCCAGAAGATCGTCCACTCCTTCGCCCCGTCCATCTTCCCCGCCTCGAGCAGCGCGTCCGGGATCTGGTCCAAAAACTGCTTGATCAGAAACAGGCCGACCGGGTAGGCGAGAAAAGGCAGAATCAGCGCGAAGTACGTGTTCGTCAGCCCCAATTGGCTGATGATGATGTATTGCGGAATTTGCGTCACCTGCGGCGAGAACATAAGCGCCAGAATAATCAGGTTAAAGATCGCTTTGCCGAATGGCATGCGGTGCTTGCTCAGCGGATACGCGGCCAGCGCCGACAAGAGCACGCCTCCGGCGACAATCGTCATCGAGACGACAACGCTGTTGAAAATGTAGCGGGAGAACGGGACCATCGTGGAGCCCGAAGCCGCGAACAGCGTGTTGAAGTTTTTCATCGTCGGATTCATGACGAAGAAACGCGGCGGAAACAGGAACAGCTCCGAGATCGGCTTAAACGCCGTCGAGACCATATACACGAGCGGCGTCAACATCACGATTCCCACCGCCGAGAGCAGGACGTAGAGCGCAACGCCGCCCCAGTCCAACCGCCTGGCCTTCACTATCGAGGACATGATGCCTTCACTCCTTGCTCCCGAGTATCTTGAATATGACGCGGTTCAAGCCGACCATCAGCAGGAACAGCACGACGGCGATCGACGCGGCGTACCCCATCTCGAACCGGATGAATGCGTAGTCGAACAAATGGGTCATGATCGTATGTCCCGCGTACAGCGGGCTCGGCAGCCCCGCCAGCTGCACGCTGACGTCGAACACCTGCAGCGAGAAGACGATCTGCATGACGGCCCCGAACAGCAGCTGCGGCTTTACCGAAGGAATCGTAATGTACCACAGCTGCTGCCAGCGATATTTGACCCCGTCGATCGCGCCCGCTTCGTACATGTCCTTCGGGACGTTCTGCAGGCCGGCGAGAAAGCTCAGGAAGCCGATCCCCATGCTCATCCACAGGCTGACGACGATCAGAACCGGCATGATCGTCCGGATATCCTGCAGCCACAGAAACGGTTCGTTCAGAATGCCAAGCTGCATCAGCCAATTGTTGATCAGACCGTAACGGTCGCCGGAGAACAAGTATGTCCAGACGACGGTCATCGCCACGGCGCTCGTGATCGCCGGCGTATAATAGAAGAATGTGTACAAGAAGCGGTAACGGACCGGAATCTGGCTGATCAGCCAGGCGAGCAGGAATGCCATCACGTAGCTGACCGGTCCCGTGACGACGGCGAACTTCAGCGTGTTGGCGACGGCGGTCAGGAACACGTCGTCGTCCACGAACAGCAGCCGATAGTTGCCAAGGCCGACCCATCTCGGCGATTCCAGAATGTTATAGTAGGTAAAGCTGAGTCCTACCGACGTCAATACCGGCGCTACCGTAAAGGTCATGAAAAGCAGCATGAACGGAAGCATGAAGTAATAGGAAATCCGGTGTCTGACGATTTCGCGCAGCAGACCGGCGATCTTGCCGGAACGGACCTGCGGCGCCGTATTCGTCGTGCTTGCGGTTGGTTGTGCCATTCTCGTCCCCCCTGTCCGGCGCGTTTATCGGTCGAGACCGAACTCTTCCCTTTTCTTGCGAAGCTCGCGATTAATCTCTTTAACGCCGTCTTCGACGGCCTCGCGCCGATTTTTCCCGTTCAGCACGATTTCGTTCCAGATGTTCTCGACGTAGCGATTCGTATAATAACCGCCCAGGACGACTTCCCGTTCCCTGAACCATTCCCACTGCTCCAGAATGCCGTTCAGGTCCTCCGTCGGCCACGGCAGCCGTTTAAGCGCTTCCACGTTTGCGGTGTTCCAGCGCGCTTCGACGCCCAGTATGGCTTCCAGCTCCGTGCCGAACTGCTCCTGCACGTCGGCGCTGGTCCACCATTTCAGAAACTTCCAGGACTCCTCCTGCATATCGGAGCTGTTAAAGATCATCCCGGTCTGGGACATGCCGCCGGTGGAGCGGTTGATCGTTCCGTCGCTTTGTCTGATCCCCGGCATCGGCACCATTCCCCACCAGCCCGTCAGCTCCGGCGCCGCTGTCGACAGCATCAGATAAGTCGAGTAATCGGCCACTCCGATCGGCATTTCCCCGCTGCGGAAGCGGTTATAGAAATTGGCCGATTTGCTGATCTTGTAATTGGTGAACAGTCCGGTCCACATCTTGAACGCCTCGATGCCTTCCGGCGCGTCCAGATCCGACTTGGCGCCGTCCTCCTTATAGAAGTCGCCCTCGTGCTGGAACAGGAACGGCGTAAATTCGCCGATGGCGTCGCCCAGCTTCGGATAATAGAAATCCATGCCGTGCTGCTGCAGAACCGGAATGATGTCCATCACTTCTTCCCAGGTCTGGGGCACTTCCTCGATGCCCAGCTCGCCCAGAATGTCCTTCCGGTAAAACAGCATGTTGAAATTCTGGTTTTCCGGGAGCGCGTAGTCTCCGCCGTTGAAGCGGTACGGGATCAGCGCTCCGGGCCGGAAGCGCTCGGCAACCTCCCCGTAATCGTCGAACCGGTTCAGGTTGACGACCGCGCCCCGAATTGCGAAATCGATCGGCACCTGGCCATCGACGCCAAGCGCGACGTCGGGCGCCTTGCCGGACGTTTCGGCCAGCATCAGCAGGTTCATGGCGCCGGCCGGAATGACGTTAACGTTGACCTTGATGCCCGTCTGCGCCGTGAAATCTTCATCCGCCAGTTGCTTGATGATCTGCGCCCAGTCTCTTCCCCGCGCCACCCATACGTCCAGCGTTTTGCCCTCGCTGTAGATGTTGCCGATGCCGGAGTAGTCATTTCGGAACGACAGCGCGAAATCCGACAGCGAATGCCACGACTTCTTGAAAAATCCGGCTTCCGCTTGCGGCCACGGCCGATCCGGCGATTTGACGGCCAGCCAATCGAGCGTCAGGCTTTGCTCGCTGAGCGAGTTGATCCACGTCCCCAGCGACGATTGCGTCTCGCCCATCGCGTCCAACCGGGCGGGAATCGTATCCGGCTTGTCGGCCATGCTGAGCAGTTGATCCCGCGCCATGCCGAGCTGGCTGACGTTGGAGCTCGTCTCGCTGACGCCCAGCTCGATCATTTCTCGCATCGCTTCGTCGATGGTGTGGGCCATCATCTGCAGCCGGGGAACGAGGTTCCCGATTCGGCCCTCCAGCTCCCAATCCAGGTTCGGATCGGGATTCGTGCCGGTGTACAGAATAATTTCCCGGCTTAGCAGAGACATTTTACGGGAGACGTCCTGGACTTTGTCGAAGACGGACCCGAGCGAGCCGATCTGCACTTCCATGCGGATCGTGTGCTTGCCTTGCTCCAGGTAGAATAGATAAGGCTGACCGTCCTTGTCCCTCAAGCTGCCGACCTGCCACTTTTCCTTGTAGGGAAACGGATAAGCGTTCAGCTCCCGGAACGGAATCTCGCCGTCGATAGAGACGATCCGCTCGACCGGCACGCCGTTCTGCCACCAGCTGCCGTAACGTCCGCCGATCTCGTACAGTCCGCTTTCCGGCACGTCGACGACCCATTCGGCCCATTGTCCGCCCGTTTTCCACGAGCGATCCCCGAATGCGTTCAACACGATGCCGTTCGCGTTGTAAGGCTCGGTATTCGGCTCCCGGTTCTCGATCCGCCTCAGCGTCGGATCCGACTTCAGCGTCGCCTGCTCCGCCTGAATTTTGACGAATTGACCCGAGGTTCCGCTATAGCCCTGCGTCTCGTACCCCCGCTTCACTTCCTCGTAGCTCGGGAGCACGACCGGGGAATGAACGACCAGCTCTCCGATCGCCCCGGCCTCCCGCAGCGCGTTGACGCGAACCGCATGCTTTCCCTTGTTCAAGTAAAACCGGAAAGCTTCGCTGACCTTGGCGTCTGCGTCGCGGAAATCCCGATACTGCCAGCCCGGCACCTCGACATTGTTCGGGTTGTATTCGTTGCCCTGGTTGTCCTTCCACGTATCGCCGCTTTCTTCCCACATCCGCTGGAAAACCATTCGTTTGGCCTGGAAAAACGGAAACTCCCCGTCGATCTGCACGTTGCGCAGCAGCGCCGATCGCTTCCCTTCCACCGGATAGTAAGCCATGCCCATCTGGTAGAATCCGTCCGCCGGCACGTCGACCTCGAATTCGATCCAGCTGTCCTCCCCCTCAAGAATGACGGATTGGCCTTCCCGCCCGCCGAGCGATTCGGTAACCTTCGCGCCTTCGGAACTGATCGCGGCGTAATTCCCCGCGGGAATGCGGAGCTCGACGCCTTGCGTGTCGACGACACCCTCCTTGGTCCGCTCCTCGAAGTATTTGTTATAGGAGGGCTCGAGCTTGGAGGAGATATCGTCGCTTTCCAGAATCGAGGATTGATCCAAATCCGGATAATACGGAACGCCTGCCATCGCTTCGCTGTCAAAACGTTTTGACGGATACAAATAAACAGCGGCGGCGACAATAACGATCACGATCCCGACATTCAAGCTTCTTTTTTTCCACTTTTGCCTCATCATCGATCGTCCCCTTGTTCCATAATCGCTTGTAAAAACGTTTTTATTTTTAAGTGAAAAGAATAATCCGCATCAATCGGACGTGCCATTTCTAATTATGTAAAAACGTTTTCGGTAAAATAGTGAAAAATTCGACGCCTCAAGCTTTGTATCTCCATTATGAAGCGCTTACAGATACTATATCACGGATGTTCGTGGAAGGGAAGGCTATTTTTAATTCATTTTCTTTGCTTCTATATGCGGTAACGTTTTTACATATTCATCGATATTAACGCCATTTCGGAGTTTTCCCTCCCCGAACTGCCGCTCTCCGCCCCTCTCTTCTCCGCTAGGCAGGGCAAATTCCAGAGCCTCTGAGGCCGGTTCGTCGAATCGCAATCCGGATTTCCCTCGCCTTATTCCTGCGCGCGGACTCGACCGAATTTCGGACTTTAAGGCGGATTGGTCCGCTATATTGCGAGTTACGTACGTAAAATCAAAAAAACACCTTCGAAAAGGTGTTCATTAAATACGGATTATGCGTGTTGCAAGGCTTGCGCCCTGAAAACCGGATACGAAACAAAAGATAAGCGTGAAAGTCGGTGAAGTATCGTTTGTCTTTCCAGGCCACCCGTTAGGATAAGCCCTCGACCGATTAGTACTCGTCAGCTCCACACATTGCTGCGCTTCCACCCCGAGCCTATCTACCTGGTGTTCTTCCAGGGG
>NZ_JBHMDN010000045.1:0-7383 GCF_042431195.1 Cohnella cellulosilytica | reverse complement strand
TCGACAAGTTACAGCGTGAACTAAGGAACCGCCGTATACCGAACGGTACGTACGGTGGTGTGGAAGGTCGGCTACTCAACTAATGGGTAGCCTCCTATCCGATTTAAAATTTTACGATCTCGCATCTCGGATGTAACTTTTGGCCTCTTTTTGAGTCTAATAGAATAGGGATAATAGGAAGTTTGCTAGGAACAGGCGCCGTTGGCGCCCAAAGCCGAACTCCGCCCCAAATCCAATAGACTTACAGGAGAACAGAAGTACATGCCATTATTCACTTCACAAGCCCGACAGAAGCGTCACAGATTCGTGTTGCCTTTTCTCGCAGGAGTATTGGTGTTCACCGGTCCCGTCAGCTCGGGATTCCTCTCCGTCCCCCACGCCGTCGCCGCGACACAGTCGTCTGCGGTCACTTATAAGCTTACCAAGCAGAGCGAGACGATGGTGACTTCCGGCGTTCGTCAACTGACTTACGCCTGGGTTCCGTCGAAGTCCTCGATTCCGACCGAAGTCCTGCATGTGCTGCAGGTGGACCTCAAAAATCCGTATGTCCAGCTCAACGCGATGGGAGGACCGCAGGGCAGCGTTACGGGCAAGCAGTCGGTCGGAGCGATGACGAAGGAGACGGAGGCGGTTGCCGGCATTAACGGCGACGTGTTCCGTACGGCCAGCAGCACCGAAGGCGTGCCGATGGGCGCGCAGATCACCTCGGGGCAGCTGCTCGTCAGCACCGAGCAGCTGCAGGGAATGTATGCGTTCGGCGTAACCAAAGACGGTCAGCCCATTATCGACAACTTCGTGTTCGCTGGTACGGTAACCGCGGTGGACAAGGGCGTCTCCTACCCGCTGACAGGGGTGAACAAGTCGGCCTATCGCACAGAGCCGGACAAGGGCTACAGTCACGTCAACGCCCTGTACCTGTATACGAGCGCCTGGACCGCGTCCGAGCGGCCGGCGAACAGCTCGACTACTCCGAACGAGGCGCTTGTCGTCGACGGTATCGTAACCGAGGTAGCCGAGAGAGGGGCGATCGCGACGCCGATTCCCGAGAACGGGTTTGTGCTGCGGGGCCACTACGGGAAGGACTCCGGCAATTTCGTTGCCAGTCTGGCGGTCGGAGACCGGATTAACGCGGACTATTCCCTGACGGCAAAATCCGGCAAAACCTACAACCCGGCGGATTTTCAGATGATGGTAAGCGGTCATACGCTGTTGATGGACCAGGGAGCGCCCGTGTCCTTCACGAGAGACGTGAACGGATTAAGCGGTTATGCGGATCGCGCCCGTACGGCTGTCGGCTTCTCCAAGGATGGCTCCACCGCCTACATGCTCACCGTGGAAGAGAACGGCGGGCGCAAGGGCGTCACGCTGAAAGAGCTGCAGCAGATGCTCAAGGAGCTCGGCGTCTGGAAGGCCGTGAATCTCGACGGCGGCGGTTCGACGACGATGGTTACCCGGCCGCTGGGTGATTTTCAAACGAAGCTCACGCATCCGACTTCCTACGGCACGACGCAGCGTCTCGTCACGAACGGAATCGGCGTCTATACGACCGCTCCGCAAGGTTCGTTGAAGGGAATCGCGGCCAGCGGCCCCGAGACGCTGTTTATCGGTCAGCAAGCAGCCTATTCGCTTAAGGCGTACGACACCTATTACAACCCGATCGATCCGACCGGCTTAACGCCGGCCTGGAGCATCGACAAGCAGCTGGGATCGTTCGCCAACGGGATGTTCCAGGCTGCGAAAGCGGGAACGGCAACGGTCAGCGTCAAATCCGGAAACGCCAGCGATTCTCTGAAGCTGGAGATCGTCGGCGAAGCGCAGATCGACAAGCTGATCGTCGAGCCGAGCTCGACGCTGCTGAAGCCGGGCGCGACGATCAACGTTCCGGTGAAAGCGCAGCTGACGGACGGACGCTTGCTGTCGGTGCCGGCCTCGTCGGTATCCTGGGAGTTCAAGGGCTTTACGGCGGCGGTGCAGGACGGCAAGCTGACGATCGATAAAGTGCAGAACAACATTGCCGCAGGCTACGCCATCGCGCGTTATGACGGCTTCGGAGCGGTAGCCGTGTTGGCTTCGGGAACGGAGCAGATGCTGGAAGATTTCGAGGCGGCGACGTACAACGTAAGCTTCTCCGGCACTCCGGTCGAGACGGCCGGTTCGGCGGCGATCGCCACGGGTATCACCGGCCGCGAGTCGTCGAAGGTGCTGACGATGGATTACGATTTTACGGTCGGAACCGGCAAAAGGTATGCCAATGCAGTGCTGAACGACGGCAAAGGCATCGCGATCAAAGGCTCGCCAAGCGCCATCTCCATCGACGTGATGGGCGACGGCGGCATGCACTGGCTGCGGGCGGAGTTCATTAACGGAGACGGCAAGCCGGCTTATGCGACGATCGCCGATCAGGTCGATTGGACGGGCTGGAAAAATATCCGCTTCGACTTGGCCCAAGCCGGACTGAAAGGCGAAGCCAAGCTGGTCAAGCTGTATCTTGTCAACCAGGAGCAGGATCAGGACGAGCGTTCGATGCTGGGACAGATGGCCTTCGACAATCTCGTGCTTCAATACCCGCCGGGACAGATCGCCGTCGCCCAGCCGACGATTGTCATGACGGTCGGCAAGAAGCAGGCGACAGTCGACGGGAAGAGCGTCACGCTGCCGGGAGCGCCGTTCATTCAGAAAGGAACGAATACGAACTATTTGCCTCTCCGTTTTGTAGGAGACACGCTGGGCGCCCAGGTCGTCTGGGATAATAAAGCGAAGAGAGTAACGGTGCTGCGCGGCGATAAAATGCTGGAGCTGTGGGTCGGCAAGGACACGATGACCGTAAACGGCGTTCGTCAATCGATGCCGGTTGCGCCCCTGTTAATCAAAGGCAGCGTCTACGTTCCGGTCCGTCTCGTATCCGAGACGTTGGGGCAAAAGGTAGATTGGGTGAACAAAACCCAAACGATTACAATTCGTTAATTTTAGACCAAAGGTCCTATTCCTCTCTCGTTGGCGACGCGAAATATGGTATGATGTAAACATTGCTAGCTGACGAGATCGGCTTTAGGCTGAGAGAAGAAAGATTTTTAGACGGTGTCTCGAGTAGGGGAGTAATTAGCGTGGATTATCATGTAGATCAGATAGACCGCGTCATTCAGAATGCGATCTCGGTCATGGAAGACAGCAAGGTTCAGGTGTTCGAAATCTGCGAGGCTGCCCGCCGAGAGCTGCTCTCTCTCACGCAAGAGTTGGAATCCGTATTGCAGGAGACGTCGGAAACGATAGACAAGGTAGACCGCATAGAACGGGATTATCGGCTGGCGAGAATCCGGCTCACGGAAGTGAGCCGGGATTTCGTCCGGTATACCGAGCGAGACATCAAGTCGGCCTATGAGAAGGCGACGCAGCTTCAGCTCGATCTGATGGTGTACCGGGAGAAGGAAACGTACTTGAAGGCCCGGAGAGACGAGCTGCAGATGAGGGTGAAGGGCGTAGAGGTATCAATCGAGCGCGCGGACACGATCAGCCTGCAGATGAGCGTTGTGCTCGATTACTTGTCAGGTGACCTGACCCAGGTGACGCGAATTCTGGAATCGGCGAAAAATCGTCAGATGATCGGTCTTAAGATCATTCTGGCCCAGGAAGATGAGCGCAAGCGAATCGCAAGGGAAATACACGACGGACCGGCCCAGTCGCTGGCCAACCTCGTTCTGCGAACGGAGATTGCCGAGAGGCTATTGGATACGGGCGATCTGGAGCTCGTACGCAGCGAGTTGATCGACTTGAAGTCGCAAATCCGGATCGGGTTGGAGGAAATTCGCAAAATTATTTTCAACCTTCGTCCGATGGCTTTGGACGATCTCGGTCTGGTGCCGACGCTGCGCAAGTTCGTGCAGGACTTCGAGGAGAAGACGAGAATTCGGGCTGTCTTCGAGACGTCCGGCAAGGAGAAAAGACTGCCGAACGCGATGGAAGCGGCCATGTTCCGTCTCGTGCAGGAGGGCTTCAACAATGTGCTGAAGCATGCGCAGTCGACGTTCGTCTCGCTTGAGTTGATCTTCCTGGATGACACCGTCCGGATGTTCATAGAAGATAACGGAGTCGGGTTTAATCCGGATCTGGCGGAGTCCCGAATCAAATCGCACACCCATTTCGGCTTGATTGGAATGAAGGAGCGCGTAGAGCTGCTGCAAGGCAAGATGGAGATCGATTCCACGATCGGCCAGGGCACGGTTATTAAGATTAATGTTCCTATAAAAGCAGATTCAGGAAAGGAGTTAATTGCGCATGGAGAATAAGACTGCGGCACGTTCGATCAAAGTGCTCTTAGCCGATGATCACCAGCTTTTCCGCGAGGGGCTGAAAAGAATTCTGAATATGGAGAGCGATCTGGAGGTGATCGGAGAGTGCGGCGACGGCATCCAGGTGCTGGAGTTCTGCAACCAAGAGAAGCCGGACGTCGTCCTGCTCGACATCAATATGCCGACGGAGAACGGCGTGGTGGCGACCGAGAAGCTGCGCGATATTTTTCCGGAGATCAAGGTCATTATTCTCTCCATTCATGACGACGAGAGCTACGTGTTCGAGACTCTGCGCAAGGGCGCGTCAGGGTATCTGCTGAAGGACATGGAGGCGGAGTCGCTCGTTAACGCCATCCGCACGGTTGCGGAAGGACATGCTTACATACATCCGAAAGTGACGGGCAAGCTGATCAACCAGCTTCGCCGCATGACGTATCTCGACGAAATCGGCGCCGCTTCCGGCGCGGCGGCCAGCCGGGAGACGGTCACGAAGTTTATCCCGCGCGGGAACAACCCGCTCACCCGCCGCGAGGCGGAGGTGCTCCGGCTGATGGCCGAGGGCAAGAGCAACAAGACGATCGGGGAGAACCTGTTCATCAGCGAGAAAACGGTCAAAAACCACGTCAGCAGCATTCTGCAGAAGATGGAAGTGGACGACCGCACCCAGGCTGTCATTACTTCGATCAAGTTTGGTTGGGTTACTTTGTAAGGACTCTGTAATTAAAACTCTGTAATACATAATAAGTGAAATCGCGATCTCCGGACGGGTTCTGGGGATTGCGGTTTTTTTGTTGGTTGGTAATGGATTAAGTGAGCTGTTGCTGTACAAAAGGCGGATTTTGAGCAGTTAAAAGATCAAATCGATGTTGATTATGTAAGAAAGATGAACTTAGTAAACCAACGCACAAGATCATGCTGTCGTCTCAAAAATTGATAATTTCGCGAATGGTTTAAGTGACTGGCTAACAACACCCGGAATCGCTGTTGATAATGGAGTGCTCAAAATTAATTCAAGCGTGGGAAATCATCTTAATGTTGCCTTATTTAGAGGAATCAGAAATGCACGCGGGATTGAAGTTACTCTTGGATCGACCGGACTGGCAGCTCGTGTGCGTTTAGCATTTGGAGTAGATGATAAAAATTTCGCGTTTACAGTCAACAACTTGACTGAAGGCGCATCATTTAATTATACCAATTTGCAAAGGATTACCGCTGGCGGTCTAGATACTATTGGCTCTCTCCCGGTGTCTCGCGTCAATGGAAATGACTTTGCAGCCGTAGCTGGCAACAGCATAAAGGCTGTCCAAGGGCAAAACGTTCAGTTGTTCCACAACGGCGTCTTAAAATGCATGCTGTATCCTACCCCGGAAAGCCTGTTTTCTCTCTCCGTTGGCCCGTTATATGCGGGCGTATCTTGGAGAGATGCGGCAGCTGGTTATAACTATACCGTATCAAAGGTTAGAGTATTTCCGAAAGTCATCGATAGATACATGCACTTGTCGCTAGATGACTTTATTTCCCCGCTAAAGGATTTAACGCTAAACGTGTCGACCTATACGTCACTGTTCGAACAAGCTGACTTTGCCTATATTAAATATCTTCACGTTACTTACGTGGCAGTATTTACGCTAAACCTCTTCTACGAGGATTCTGATGCGTGGAATTTAAGTAGCATGACGACCAAATGCAAAGTGGAATTTCGGAAAAATGCAGATTGGTTGAAGTTCGCGTTTCACGCGCAAAACGCATCGTCTAACTATGGGGGTGGATTAATTCCCGCCGCTACCGCTCTATCTCATTATCAGACGATGATGACGGTAATTAAGTCTTTTTCGTCGGGATACAACATCGATAGGGTGCCACGTGTGGGTAATATAGATACAGCTCGGTTGTGGAAAAACGCAGGAGCAAGAGGGTTTTTAACGGCTGATGACAATCGGTCTACTGTCTATTATCTCAATAGTATTCAGCGCGACACGATGCAAGAATGCGATGACTACTTCGATGAGATCGAGGGTTTTTATTTTGCAAAAACAATGACTGAGTATTTCGGTGCCCGAGGGCCATTGAGTTAATGAGCGAGAGCCACTTCGTTAATCATTTAGAGCCACGATGTTAACGGCGAGAGCCACATAGTTTTAATGTCAAGGAATGCAAGCGTCCCCCTTCCGTCCCCCTCTCGGGGAAACGCAGGGAGCACGCCCCCTGCACCCCGTCACTCGCCGTGTGGCAGGTCCAGCAAGGCTTTGCTGGACCATAGAAGAGTGTGAGGGCATTAGGGCGCAAGTCAAGGCTGAAATGAACGCTTCGCGGCCTTGACTTACTTACTATGTACGGACTACTAAATTGCCGAATTTAGCGGTGGCCCTTCCGACTAACACAGTGGCTCTATTTCTTTAACATCGTGGCTCTCACTCATTAACCGCTTGGTTCTGCTGCGCTGAAATAATCAAATGACCAGGCTAGAGGATATCGCAAACGTAAGATCATATTTTGACAATACGTTGACGGACATCGCATTTCAGGGTCAGCAAAACACAAGGATCATGTTCACGCATGCCGATCTTCTATTGACGACCGCTGTGAAGAATAAATTAGTAGCAGCCTGTGAATGGGCGGTCAGCAATGACTACATTTTCGCTTCCCTGTGCGACTATGTGCCGGAATGCTAACTAAATGAATTGAATTAATTCCATAGATAATATAATGTTAAGGAGGTTAAATTATCCAAAGCCAGGAGGACAATCATTGATCAACAGAATTGAGCAATTAGATTCTTTGAGAGGGATTGCTGCGTTAGTTGTGTTATTAAATCATATATTTCTAATATTCCCTGCGTTTAGTGAGGAGATTTCGAGTGACGGTATTATTGTTCAATTACTAACTTGAGTCTTGTGATTTCCGGCAATAATTCTGAAAATGGACAGACGTATTGTAGGATAAGTGATTCGGCTGTTTAGGCAGGGATCTTGAGATGCTTAAGGATGTCGAAAAGCGGCTTCTTCTCTAGGGCTTGTTGGTACACATAGACGATGATTTGCCCGAGAAACTCCTGCCGAATTCGATATACGACATCTCCAAGCGTGAGGTGCTTGTC
>NZ_JBHMDN010000044.1:0-9993 GCF_042431195.1 Cohnella cellulosilytica | reverse complement strand
ACCTTAGGGTTTCTCCACCAGTTGCCCGCCAGCTACGAGGCGACTTGGCTCTTACCTCGACCGGACTTACACCGGCTAGTTGTGCCTAACTTGGCTAGGCGCGCTATCGTTAAAAAAAGCCACCGCGCATAACTCCATACGCGATGGCCTCTGGCCTTACTGCTTGAACAACCAACTCCGCAAATCTTTCCCGAATACCAGCCGTTGGCCGCGAACCGGCGCGAACAATGGAACCAGCTCCCGGAGCTCGACCGGCTCGGGACGATCGATCCAGCCCGCCATGGCCGCCAGCAAGCCCAGCAGACGCTCGGGCGCGACGCCGCCTTCCCTCAGCGAAGCCAGCGTCAGCGACTTGTCGCGCTTGGACAGGCGAACGCCGTCCGCGTCGGCCAGCAGCGGAAGATGCGCGAACTCCGGAGCTTTCAAGCCCAATGCGCGGTACAGCGCAAGCTGTCTCGGCGTGGAGTCGAGCAGGTCGGCTCCGCGCAGCACATCCGTAATGCCCATCGTGGCGTCGTCCACCGTTACGGCCAATTGGTAGCTGAACATCCCGTCCGCGCGCTTGACGACAAAATCGCCGAGAGCGGCGCCCTCGAACAGCTGCGGCCCCAGCCAGCCGTCCTCGAAGGCGATGGCGCCCTCGGGCATCACGAAGCGCTGCGAGGGGGTTTTGTCCGCTGCCTTGATCTTCCGCTCCTCGGCGGTCAACCCGCGGCAAAATCCGGGGTACGCGGCGCCTTCGCTCGCCAATCCGTGAGGCGCGCTGGCCAGCGACGCCAGGTCGCTCCTGCTGCAATAGCACGGGTACAGCCGCCCCTCTTCCTTCAGCTGCTCCAGCGCCTCTTCGTACATCGCCTCGCGCCGGCTTTGGACGTACGGCGCATGCGGACCGCCTTCCCGCGGCCCTTCGTCCCAATCGAGGCCGAGCCAACGAAGGTCGTCCAGAATCTGTTCGGCGAAAGCGGGTCTGGCGCGGGCTTTGTCGATATCCTCCATTCGCAGCGCGATTTCGCCGCCGGACTGCCTCATCTGCAGCCATGCGGCCGCGGCGGCGAACGCGTTGCCGATATGCAGCAGCCCGGAGGGCGTAGGGGCGAATCTTCCGCGACGGGCCATAGCTTCACGCTCCTCGACAGGATGCAAAAAAAGAGCAGCTTCGCTCTGCTCCATGCTCGTTGAATTATGAAAGGCAAATCATGGCGGAGCCGACGGGATTCGAACCCGCGGTCTCCTGCGTGACAGGCAGGCATGTTAGGCCTCTACACCACGGCTCCACACATAGTAGGCGTCTGTCGTAGACACGAGTTAGATCATACCACGAACGGACATCATCTGGCAAGCTTTTCATGAGATAATCCGGATTCGGCGCAGCCAGTGGCCCATGAACGCGGCGCCGGTTCCCGCGGAATCAAGCCAATGCGACGAAGGGACCGTCCCCTCAGCAGGGACAGCCCCATTCTTCGATCGCAGAAAGCTTATTTCGCTCCGGTCAACGCCTGAACGACATCGTCGATTTTCTTCCCGTCGGCGATCGGACCGTTAAGCGCCCAATGACGGGCGGACACCTTATACGTTTGCCCTTTCTTGACGGCCGGAATCGCCTTCCACACATTCAGCTTCTCCACTTCGGCCGCGGCGGCGACATCGTTCTGGAAATCCGCTTCCGCGGCCATCGAGGCGCCGTAATCCATAAACAAATAGTCGGCGGTCAAATCCGGAAGCTTCTCCAGGGACAGCATCGTGCCGCCCCAATCGTCCGTGCTGTTCTTCTGAATTTCCAGCACCTCCGGGTCCGGCAGCAGCCCCAGATCGCTATAGAGCGCCGAAGTCCACGCATATCCCGGAAAATCCAACTCCACCTGCTTCGTCGACGGACGAATGAAGGCTACCGTTTTGTCGTTTCCGACGGCTTGCACGATGGTCTCCTTCGCCTGCTTCAGCTTATCCTGGTAGGCCTGCAGCACGGCGTTCGCTTGCTCCTCTTTGCCCAGCGCCCTGCCGATCTCCAAAATTCCGGTCTGCCAGTTATCCCGAATCAGAGCGATCGTAGGGGCGATTTTGCTAAGCTCCTCGTAGCCTTGCGCGTCGGTCATGTACGTGTTCATGATGATCAGATCGGGCTCTGCCGCTATGATCGCTTCGAGATTAATGTCGAAGGAGCTGTTGGTTGGAATACCCTTTTCCTTGATCTGCTCATCCAAATAATAGCCTTCCGTGCTGAAGGCCTGAACGAGAGGCACGTCGAGCGATAACAGCATGTCCTCCATTCCGATCGAGACGATGCGCGCCGGAGCGGCCGGAACCGTCGTTTCTCCGTAATCGTGCTTGATCTTTACCGGCTCCGGCTCTTTTTCCGTCTCGGCGGACGCCGGTTGGGAAGCCTGTTCGGCGGGAGGGGTCGAAGCTCCCGAAGATTCGTTGTTGCTTCCGTTGCTCGTACAGCCGCCAAGCGCCAGCGCCAACGTCAGAGCGGCGATGAGCAGCGCGGCGGCGTTAAAGCGGCGTTGCCGCAGACCTTTTCCCGTATAGTTGTCGGTTAATCTTTGATGCTGCATAACTGCGCCTCCCGATATTGAGAATCATTATCACCAAAATCGAGTATAACGGAGCGGGAGCTCGTCTGTATATCCACGATGGTGCGGAATGTTTATGAATCGGCGCACAAAAATAGAGGCGGAATGCGGTCAAGCAGACGCTCCTGATGCAGCGCGGAATTTTCGAGCCACGGATACACCCAGGCCGGGTGGCCCTGCAGGAAATGCACGGCCCCCGCGCGCACCGGTCTCAGCCCGCTCCAGCGCTTGTCGGCTTGCAGCTTTTCCCAGAGTGCCTGAGACCGCGCATCGTCGTTCACGCTGACGACGAACCGTCCGGCGTCGCACTCGGACAAGCGCCCGAGCTCGACCGGCTCGTACCAGTCGACGCTTTGCGCCAGCAAGGCCGGCGCCAGTCCGAGATCGTCGTACAGCACGGTCATCGCCTTGTGTCCCCAGATTTGCAGATCGTCCCCGGCAATCTTGAGCACAAGCACCTTGTCGTCCCGCACGAAGTCCGGGATTCGCTCCCGAATGGAAGCCGCCTTTCGTTCGTAACGTTCCAGCCACGTCCCCGCGTCCTCCGCCATGCCGAGAAAATCGGCCACGAGCCGCAAATGGCTCCGCCAATCCGCCTCCATCCAGGGGAGCAGCAGGACGGGCGCGATTTCGCCGAGCCGTTCGGCTTCTTCGGGCGAGATCGTGCAGTCCAGCCCGATGATGCAGTCGGGACGCGCCCGCCGCAGCGCGCCGCGGTTGAACTCGTAATGATGGCCGAGCAGCACCTTCACGTCTCCTCCGTATTTGCGGCTGAACTCGTCGGTCCAGTAATGGTCGAGCGGAGCGGCGTGCGGAACGACATTAAGCGGCAGCAGTTGGCCGAGCACGGGCCAGCTGTACGCCGCGACTTTGCGCTTCCGGTTGCGAAGATAGGCGCCAGGCGTGATCCCGACCTCCTTCCGGAAAACCGTCCGAAAGTAAGGCTCGCTTCGGAACCCGACCCGGGCGGCGATTTCGGAGATCGGCAGTCCGCTTTCCGACATGAGCCGCTTCGCCTGCATGAGCCTTACTTCCGTCATATATTCGATGATGCTTCTGCCGTAACGCTCCTTGAAGCTTCGCATCAGATGGTAGCGGCTGACCCCCGACAGATCCGCCAAGGTATCGATCGACAGCTCCTCGCCGTAGCGGCGATCGATTTCCTCCTTGACGAGATCGGGCGCCTCCGTATCGGAACGTTCCCGTTTCTCCGCGACTCCCGCCAGCAATTCGTGGAATACCGCCTGGGCGCGCATCCGTTCGGCCGGTCCGGGCCGTTCCCAGCACCGATGAATCGTCTCTGCCAGCCGAACGCCGGAGGCTAGACGATACTCCCTCGCTCCGGACTCTTTTTCCCCGTTCCCGTTCGTGCTTGATCCCGTCGCTTCTCTATCCCAGCAGCCCGTTTCATAGTCGAGAAAATACATCGTCTGTTCCGCTTTCGAAGGTCCGCCCGCCTCAATCCATTGCCCCGGCCCGCAGACGACCACCGAGCCTTGCGCGACGGCGGTCCTTACGCCGTCCACGACGATTCGGCAGGCATCGTCGACGCATACGACAAGCCGATGCCGCTCGATGAGATTTTTCCGGAATTCCCGGTTATCCCCGTTGAAGACGACCTTCTCGGCGCGCACCAGCTTAAACCAATGGCTGTCCCATCTATCCCCTGGGCCCCGGAGACCGTCTGCGGCGCTCTTCAACTCGTTCGGATTGACAGACATTCAGCATTCCCCCGCTCTTTAGCCGATTAGAACCTTATCGTAATTGACAACCGTTCTCACCGTCAACTTCCCGCCCTTCCGCGCAAACTCCGCGCCCCCGCTCTCCGGCAGCTCGCCGCCCAGCGCGCCAATTCGGACCGTTCCTGACGCCGTTCCCCCCGACAAAAGAAAAAACGCCGTCCCGGGCAATCGTCCTCCCGAGATGAGGAAGAGCGATTGCCGAAGACGACGAAATTAAACCGACCAGTCCTCCAGGGACATGACCGCCTCCGCTTTCAGATCGAGCGACGAGAACTGTCCGCGCCGCCATTTCAAATCGGCGGCGGCGGCGATCATCGCGGCGTTGTCCGTGCACAGCTTGTTCGGCGGGACGAGCAGCGGCACGCCCGCTTCCTCGCACAGCGCGGCCAACCTCTCCCGCAGGCCGCGGTTGGCGGCCACCCCGCCGCACAGCATCATCTGCCGGGCGCCGAATTCCTTGGCCGCGCGAATCGCTTTGCCGGTGACGACGTCGATGACCGATTGCTGGAACCCTCGGGCAAGCGCCGAGAAGTCCGGCGTTTCGCCTTTCATCCGCGAGCGGTTGATCTCCGCCAGCACGGCGGATTTCAGTCCGCTGAAGCTGAAGTCGTACGAGTCCGGCTCCAGCCACGAGCGCGGCAGCGCGACCTCCTCCGTCGCCTCCTGGGCCAGCTTGTCCACATGCGGCCCTCCCGGATACGGGAATTGCAGCGCTCTGGCGACTTTGTCGTAGGCTTCCCCGACCGCGTCGTCGCGCGTCCTGCCGACGATGCGGAATTTCCCTTCCTCCTCCAGCAGCACGATCTCCGTATGCCCGCCGGAGACGACCAGCGCGACGGACGGATAGAGAATATCGCCGATCAGAGAATTGGCGTAAATATGTCCCGCGATATGATGCGTCCCGATCAGCGGCACGTCCAGCGCCAGCGCCAGGCTCTTCGCCGCGACGACGCCCACGAGCAGCGCGCCGATCAAGCCGGGGCCCTGCGTCACCGCCACCGCGTCGATGTCCTCCAGGCGGACGTCGGCCTCCCGCACCGCTTCCTCTAGAATGATCGTCATCGTCTCCACGTGCTTGCGCGAAGCGATCTCCGGCACGACGCCGCCAAACTTCCGATGCGTGTCGATCTGACTGGAGACGACGTTCGACAGCACCTCGCGGCCGCCCCGCACGACGGCGACGGACGTCTCGTCGCAGCTTGTCTCGATCGCCAGCAGCAGGCCGCCGTTCCGGGAAGCCGCATCGTTGGATTGCCCGTTCATGCCTCTCCCCCTTCCAACGCTCCGGCCGTCTCCGATTCTCCTATATTTTCGGGAGTCAGCTCCGCCCACATAATGAGCGCGTCCTCCATATTGTCCGAGTAGTAATTCGGGCGCACGCCGGACGGAACGAAGCCCATTTTCCGATAGAGGGATTGGGCGATGTCGTTGGACACGCGCACCTCCAGCGTCATGCGCCGGGCGCCGAGGTATCGGGCCGTCTTCATCAGCTCGCGCAGCAGCGCCTTGCCATGGCCCTGTCCTTGATATTTGGTCCTCAGCGCAATGTTGGTCACGTGCGCCTCGTCGATAATCAGCCACATCCCGCCGTATCCGGCAACGTCGCCGTCCAGCTCCAGCACCATGTATTTGGCGAACAGATTGTTCGTCAGCTCGTTGCGGAACGCTTCGGCGGTCCACGGCGCCGTAAACACTTCCTGCTCGATCTCCACGATCGCGGCAATGTCGTCCATATTCATCAGGCGGTATTCCATCTCGTCACTCTCCCCGCGATGCCGCCAGCAGCTTCGCTTCCGCTTCGGCCAATTGCGTATAGTTCGGGACGAACGAATGAACGTCACGCCGTTCTCCCAGACGGAAGCGCAGCTCTCCCAGCATGCCCAGCGCGGTCGCGTCCATGTCCCAGGCGAGCATCCGCAGCCAGGTGCCCGACTGCTCCGCCTCTTCGATCGCGGACCGATGGGTCGCAACGTCCCCGACAAACCAGATCGCCGCGACCTCCGAATCCTCGGTCCCCTCGTCCTCGATCTGCGCCGCCCAATCGGCGATCAACCGGATGGCGTCGGCATCGACCGTCCGCCAGCCGCCCGAATGATCTGTCGCGTAACGGGACGTATACACCTGCCCCCTCCGCGCATCCAGTATCGGCACGATCCAGATGTCCAGGTCGGCCGCCAGATCCTCGTTCTCCTCGCGCAGCTTGCGCCAGGCGCCGAGAGCGAGCGCCTCGAGCGTGGATACGCCGATCAGCGGCTTGTTCCACGCCCAGGCGAGCGTCTTCGCCGCCGTAACCGCAATCCGCACGCCCGTATAGGAGCCGGGACCCTGCCCGACGACGATGGCGTCGACCTGCTCGCCCGTCATCCCGTTGCGCTCCAGCAGCTCCTTGATCTCCGACAGAATGCGCACCGAATGATTGCGCTCGGCGAAGGAGACGACGGAGTCGATCCGCGCGCCGTCCCTGACGAGCGCCGCGGAGAAGACGGCGGTCGACGTATCGAAGGCCAGCACCGTTACGGTGCCGCTGTCCCCGATCAGTTCCTCGTCTATTTTCATGCTGAATGTCCTCCTTCTTCCGCCGGACGAAGTCCCAATTCGGCACACCACGCCTCGTACCGCTCCCCTTCGGGGCGGCAGACGATCCGCCGGGACTCGGCGCCCGTCGTCTCCAGGCGAAGGTGCAGGCGCTCGGGCGGCAGGATCGGCTCGATAATCGAAGCCCACTCCACCAGCGTCACGCCGTTGCCGTGAAAATATTCGTCCAGCCCCAGCTCGTCCGCTTCCTCCAACGACAGCCGATAGACGTCCATATGATAGAAAGGGAGCTTCGTTCCCTCGTATTCTTTAATAATCGTAAAAGTCGGACTGTTCACGATGTCCGGCACGCCGAGCGCCGCCGCGTAAGCTTTGGCGAAATGCGTTTTGCCCGCGCCCAAATCCCCATCGAGCGCCAGCACGGCCCCCGGAAACGCCAGAGCGGCCAGCGCCTTGGCGAAGGCGGCCGTAGCCTGCTCGCTCGCGGCGTCCAGCGCGTATCGGTGCGACGAGTTTCCCGTTCCATTCGAGTGCATGATTTACATGGCCCCTTCGGCAAAATGATTGTAGCCTTGCTTGGCCAGCGGCTTGCGCAGCCCGGTGTCGGCCGCTTCCCATTCCACGCCGGGCGGCCCTTCCTCGACCTCTCCGATGACGAACAGCGGAATGCCCTCCGGCCGAAACCGTTCCCGCAATTGCGCCTCCCTGCTCTTATCCACGGTGCCGAGCAGCACGTAATCTTCCCCGCCGAACAGCGCCAGGTCGGCGGCGTCAAGCCCGTTGCCGCTTGCGTAAGCGGATAGCTCCCCCGACAAAGGAAGCAGCTTCTCCTTCAGCAGCAGCCGGACTCCGGAAGCCTCGGCGATCTCCCAGGCTTCGCTGGCCACGCCGTCGCTGACGTCGTTCAGGGAAGCGCCCCACCCCGTCAGCGCCAATATCCGCCCGGCCTTCACCGAAGGTACGGGCCGGCGGTGCGCCTGCGCCAGCCTCGGCGAGAGCCAATCGGTCAAGGCGGCGCGCTCCGCGCCTTCCGCCGCGGCGATTCGCCGCAAAGCGTGCAAACCCGCGGCCGACAAGCCCGTCGGCCCGGTCAGAAACACCGATTGCCCCGGCTTGGCACCGGAGCGGCGAATCGCCCGTCCGGCTTCGACGGTGCCGATGAGCGTGACGGATACGACCAGATGCTGAGGCGCGGAGGTCGTATCTCCTCCGATGACGGCTACTCCGTAGCGTTCGGCGCACTCGTACAGCCCGTCGTACAGCCGGCGCATCCGCTGCGCGTCCCACGCGGGAGGCACGCAGACGGACACGAGCGCGAATTTCGGCTCGCCGCCCATGGCGGCAATATCGCTGACGTTGGCGGCCAGCGCCTTGAAGCCGACGTCGGCTTCCCCCATCGTCTCGTCGAGGAAATGAACTTGCTCGATCATCGTGTCCGCGGTAACGAGCCATTCCCGCTCCGCGCCGCATCCGGACACGATCGCCGCATCGTCTCCGATGCCCAGCTCGACCCCTGAACGCGTCAGGAAATCGGCCGTCTGACGGCCGGCCGTCCAGAGGCGGATGCGGCCGAATTCGTCCAATGACGGCACGGCGTTACCCCTTTTCCTCATTATTGTCCTAATTATATCGGGGTGCGCCCGAACATGCAAAGACCGGATCGGGGGCTGCGCGCGGTAAATCCTTTGATTTTCCCCGTTCCTTGCGATCGTTCCCGCCGTTCCCGTCTCCCGGTCAATGCGTTCTCAATACGAATATACATTCGTCTTTCCACCGTAATTCCCTGCTTGCCGGGTTTATGAGAATAATATTATTTAAGATTCCGATGCCTTGGCGCATCGGCTTTTGGCGTTCTTCGCAGCGTCCGTTGGCAGATTTTATGGCATGTTTTCGCGAAATCGAGCTGATAGACTTTGAGATATTCCAAGCCAAGGAGGAATCAGGTTTCATGAAGAAGTTCAACGCTAAAGGTTTGAAAAAATCTCTGATGCTCGGTACGTTGGCGCTCGCGATTTCCGTTCCCGTAGGAGCCGGAGCGGCATCCGCAGCCCCTGCAGGCAACGTCATCACGCAAGACCAGCTGACGCAAATCGCCGGCCGGTTCGGAATAGATCTTAATTCCCTGCTTCAGCAAATCATGCAAGGCCAATACCCGGTCGTATCCAATCCGTCCACCGGCGGGAACTCGGGAAGCGGACAGACAACGAAGCCGAGTCAACCGAGCCAGCCAAGCCAACCGTCCCAGCCTTCCAAACCGTCGACGCCCAACACGGGCAACAACGGCAGCACAGGCGGCAATACGGGCAATACCGGCACAGAGGCGACAGACTCGACGTTCGCGACACAGGTCGTCACCCTCGTTAACCAGGAACGCGCGAAAGCGGGCCTGAGCCCGCTGGCCGCCACGAACGCCACCTTGACGAAGATGGCGCTGGACAAAGCGAAGGATATGTACAACAACGGTTACTTCGACCACAACTCGCCGACTTACGGCTCGCCGTTCGATATGATGAAGCAATACGGTATCAATTATCGCTATGCGGGAGAAAATATCGCCAAAGGCCAACGCACTCCGCAAGAGGTCATGAACGCCTGGATGAACAGCTCGGGCCACCGCGCGAACATTCTGAGCGCCAACTTCACGACGATCGGCGTCGCTTATTACAATGGCGTCTGGGTCCAGGAGTTTATTTCTTAATACACTAATGAAATGAATATGCAAAAAGGCGTGCAAATTGACAAACAATTTGGCACGCCTTTTTTGTTGTATATTGACCGAAGGAAATAGTAAAGGTCAGGCTTCAAAATCGGTCGAAGCCGCCCAGTAACGGCCTCCCTGACCGTTAAAAGCGGCCAGCTGACCCAATGGGCCTGCTTAACGGTCTCCCAGACTGCTAAAAGCGGGCAACTGCACGAATTGGCCTGCTTAACGGCCTCCCTGACCGTTAAAAGCAGGTAGCTGCCCAAATTGGCCTGCTTAACGGTCTCCCAGACTGCTAAAAGCGGGCAACTGCACGAATTGGCCTGCTTAACGGTCTCCCAGAAGCCGTCGATTAACTGTGGCTAAACACAACGCCTTCTCTCCCACTCGGTAATTTTGCGAGTTCATGTGGGACAGGAGGCGTTTTTTGACGTGCTTGCTG
>NZ_JBHMDN010000043.1:0-1259 GCF_042431195.1 Cohnella cellulosilytica | reverse complement strand
AACTTCTTCTCCCAAATCGTGTCCAGATAATTCAGGTACAGATTCGAAAGTAATGGACTGATGACGCCACCCTGTGGACTTCCGAGGTCCGTTTCGTGAAACTGATCATCTTTCACGAAGCCCGCTCTCAGCCACTTACGGATAAGCTTCAGTACCCGGCGGTCGCTGATCCGCTGTTCCACCAATTGCATCAGCTTGTCGTGCGCGATGTTGTCGAAGTATCCGCGAATGTCAATGTCAACGACCCAGTATACGCCCTTCTTTACCGCCCGGCGAATATGTCTAATCGCGCCGTGCTGGTTCCGTTTCGGTCTGAAGCCGTGGGAGCAATCCTTAAAGTCCGCTTCGAAAATCGGCTCAATGACCATCTTCGTCGCCATCTGGACAACCCGGTCCCGTATCGCAGGGATGCCGAGCGGTCGCATCTTACCGTCTGCTTTGGGTATCTCCTTGCGTCTTGCGGGCAGCGGGTGGTACTCTCCGTTTTGTAGCGCCTCTTGGATTTCGCTAACGAATTCTTCCTCGCCGGTTTCTTTGACAATGTGGTCTATGGTCATGCCATCTACGCCACCGCTTCCGCCGTTGCTTTTGACTCGCTTCCATGCTTCCCACAGGATGTCGCCGCGGTGCACTTTGTCGTACAACGCATGAAATCGCCGCCTCGGATTTTCCTTGGCTGCAAAGTATAGTACGTTTTGGAGTTCTCGAGCTTTGACTTTGGCGTAGTTAGCAGGTTTGTCTGCATTCACTGACTCTTACCTCCTCCGGTACGTGAACAAAGCAGGGGTCCTTCCCTCCATGAGGTTATGTTGTCCTCATTTCCCAGGTACTACGGCCCCCTCCGCCTCCCTCCCCGCAGCTCGCCACTTCACCTTTCGGGCTTATAGGGTCGCTCTTTACGGTATCCGCCGTGCGAGGTAGGGTTTCCCTAGTTTTAGTCACAACTTTCCCAGCATGCCGCTCCCTCTACACCGGAGAGTTCTTCCGCGCTGCATTTCCAAGGGCTTCACGCGTTCCATGGCCTTCGCCTAACGACACAGGGCTCGGCTCTCTCTTGTCCTTTACAGGTGATTTTTGACGATGCGGCAGGATTCACTTCATGTTACGGCCTGCTGGTTTGCTCGCACTCTCAGAGCACTTTGTCACGGGGCTTCAACCTTAGGGTTTCTCCACCAGTTGCCCGCCAGCTACGAGGCGACTTGGCTCTTACCTCGACCGGACTTACACCGGCTAGTTGTGCCTAACTTGGCTAGGCGCGC